>JAPUJM010000099.1 GCA_027296205.1 Actinomycetota bacterium | reverse complement strand
GCATCGGGTGGGGGTCCGACCTGGCGAGCAAGGTGACAGGAAAGGAGCCCGATCTGACTCCCGAACTGGTTCGCCAGCTCAGCTTCGGCGCCTGGGCGGATGTGAGCAAGGCGGTCGAGCAGCTCGGCTATGAAGTGGTTCCACTCCCAGCAATGGTGAAGGAGGCCGTGGACTGGATGCGAGCCGAAGAGTTGATCCCAGCTCACTCCGACTGAGAACCGTGGTGCTTCTGACCGCGGAGACGTAGACCGACGACGCGGCCCCTATCTCTGTCGATGCCCTGCGAACGATCTCTGCCAGGCAGCGAGCTAGATCCCCAGCTCGCTGAGCACGGCCTGGCCGGCTGTCGACCCGGCAAGCTGTGATTGGAGGTCGGCGACGATCTTGTCAACGCGAACACCCTGGTTGTCCAGCCAGTCGCCTGTCCCGTCCTGTGACCCTGCCGCGTGGTGGAGCGCCACCAGATCCCACGAGTTGTTGAGCACCGGCGAACCGGACGAGCCCGGCTCGGTGTCTGTCGAATAGCGAACGTGGTTCGTGAAAATATTGGTAACCGTGTTGGATTGGAGTGCCACCTCCTTGCGGCGTCCCCTGGGGTGCTGGATGACGTTGAGTCGCTGCCCCGGCGCGTAGGCAATGGTGTCGCGCAGCGGGATGAACCCCCACTTGGATCCTGCATGGATGAGCCACCATGGGGGCAACCGTCCGATACGACCCACCACGGTGGGCTCGGTGGCCGCCCCGGATCCAGGTTCCAGATCGCCACCATCGGCGATGACTCGCTCAAACACCCCTTGCTCTGGCAGAGTCTCGGCGGTGGCAGCCGCCGGTATCTGAGACCCGCGACTGACGCGCCCCACTCGTGCCTTTGGCTTGAGCCGAACGATTGTGTAGTCGAGCGATGCGTTGGTGTGGAAGAACGAGGCTGGATCCGCCCGATATTCATCCACCTGCAGGTCGTTGCCGTTGTGGTCGAACTGAAAGTTGAGCTTTACCCGGGCGTTGCCGGCGTCCGTCTCGTTTCTGATCACATGGTTGTTGGTCATGAACAACGAAGGTGAGACCATGAATCCGGTCCCAGACCAGCCAGGCGGGCTCACCACGACCTTGCCAACGGCTCCCTGCAGGGCTGCGCCTTCGGTAAGGAAGTGCACCGGAAGCAGGTTGTTCGCCTCGATTATGCGCTCGACGAGCGCCAGCTCGCTGAGTTCGACGCGCCCCTCCTCTCCGACTCCAACCTCTGGACCGACGTCGATGTCGTATGCACTCGGCTGCGGAACGGGGCGACCATCCCGCAGTAGGGCGAGTGCTTCCTCAACCTCCAACGGGCTGTAGTCCGCAAGCATCTCAGCGATCTTGTCTGCTGCTCTCGCCATTTCGTCTCCTTCTCGCTACTTTCGTCGCTGCCTCGTTACTTTCGTCGCTGCGAACAACGCGGGTGTGTTGTTGGCGTCGCCGATCTGGTCTCGGGCCGCTCAAGCGGTTCCTTCATTCCTGCGGGGCGAATGCCATGCCACCGCCCGCATCGGGGAAGGCGAGACCGGTCTTCTCGACCCTGCCCACCAGCATGGCGCTCAGGTGCTCGACCGTAAGCGCACCGTCCTGGTTGAGCTTCTCGGCCCACAGTGCCGCGACGCCGGCCACGTGCGGAGTTGCCATGCTGGTACCACTCAGCGCCCTCAGCCCGCCTCCCACCGCCGCAGAGATGACATCGACGCCCGGCCCCGACAAGTCTGGGTTGGCGTTGGAGAATGGGGCAATCGTGTACTCGCCCGAATCCTGCAATCCCAGCGCACCGACAGACAGAATCCCCTCTGCGGTTGCCGGCGGGGCCGCGTCTACGACATATCCTTGGTCGTTTTCGCCGCTCTGCCGGTGACTCTCGTTGCCGGAAGCGGCGACTATCACCGCCCCACGACCAAACCGCCCGACGCGGCGGGCCAAATCGGCGATGGTGTCGAAAACCCGGACGTTGTCTCGATACGCCGCCAGCGCCATCGAGGTCGCGGCCCGGCTTGGGACCCCCCGGTCACGCAGGCTCTCCACCATGCCAGGGAAGTCGATGCCGAGGGACATCGAGATCACGTTGGCGCCCTCTGAGACCGCCCATGTCACCGCATCAAGGATCCCCTCCGTGCTGCCGCCCTGTCCACCCAGCACCTTTCCCACCAGGGCGCGGTCGACGTTGCGGGCGACGCCGATCCGCAATCCGTCGACGTCGGCGCCGAAGATGGTGCCGGCACAGTGCGTTCCGTGCCCGTTGCTATCGCCATTGCCCTCGCCGGTGAAGTCCTTCTCGATGACCTCCACCGCCGAGAAGGCCGGGTGCGTGGCGTCGATCCCTGTGTCGAGCACTGCGACGGTGACACCACTGCCGCCGAACGGGCTGGTCTCGGCCCCTGTGGCGCTCATGCCCCAGGTCGATCCCTCGCCGGAGGCGTCGGCCTCAGACTCTTCGGGCTCGATGAGTAGCAGCGGCATGATCGGCGCCGTCGCCTTGACCGACTCTTCCTTCTGCAACTCATACAGCTGATCAGGTGTCGCCTCTACCCGTTCCACCGACAGCTCTCCCCCAGCTGGAGGCGCGTCGGACGCCCGGAACCCGCGTAAGACCGGTGCGTCCTCGACCTCGTACTTGATCACGGCGTATTCCAGGTTGATCATCGATGACTGCCTGGGTCCCCAGGGCATCTCGGGTGAGCTCATT
>JAPUJM010000098.1 GCA_027296205.1 Actinomycetota bacterium | reverse complement strand
GCTCCGCGGGTAGGACTCGAACCTACAACCAATGGATTAACAGTCCACTGCTCTGCCAATTGAGCTACCGCGGAATGGTGCCGACCGGCTGGGACAGGATACCAATCGATATTCCGTACTCCGAGTCGCCCATGATCCACCGATCGACTGGCGTTGTGCCACGATCCCATCAATACGAAAGGTGGATTGGTGACGGGTGAAATGGGCTGGGTCGAGACACTCGCATCTCTCTCGTTGGTAGGCGTCGCCATCGCCGTCTCGGTGTGGAAAGGACTCGGGTTCGAACGCTCAATAGCCTGGGCGTCGTTTCGTGCCGGGATCCAACTGCTCGCCGTTGGTCTCCTCTTCGGGCTCATCTTCGAGTCGGCGCAAGCCCTTGTGTGGGCCTGGGTTTGGGTAGTCGGCATGACCCTCCTCTCCGCGGAAGTGGTGGCCAGACGCACCCGGCAGATACCCGGACTCCGTCTCTATGCCCTCGGTGCGCTCGCAGGTGCCGTTGGTGTGACCCTTGCCCTCCTCTTCGGCTTGGGCGTGTTCGACCTAGATCCAGTCACCCTCGTGGTGATCGCCGGCATCACTCTGGGCAACACACTTCCCGCCGCCGTCCAAGCGGCCGACACTGTCACCACGGAATTCATCGATCATCGGAACCGTGTTGAAGCTCTGCTGGCACTGGGGTTCGATCGCCAGGGAGCCTCTCGAGTCGTCACCAGTTCGGCTGTTCGCAATGCCCTGCTGCCACAGATTGAGCGAACCAAGGTGATTGGCCTCGTCGCTCTTCCCGGCACGATGACCGGCATGCTCCTCGCTGGAGCAGAGCCGGTAAGCGCTGTCCTCGTGCAATTGGTGATCACCTACCTGGTGCTTGGCTCGGTTGGAGTCGCCTCGGCCGTGATCGTCACCATGGTTGCCAGTCGGGCGTTCACTGCGGACCTGCGTCTCGAGGGTTGGGTGACGGACCCGAGCTGAGCCCTAGGAGCTTTCGAGAAACCCTTCGAGCTTGCCCGACTTGTCGGGGTGTCTCAGCTTGGCGAGAGCCTTGGTCTCCAACTGACGAATCCGCTCTCTGGTCACGTTGAAATGAGAGCCGACCTCTTCAAGGGTGCGCATCCGACCGTCGGCGAGACCGAAGCGCATGATCAGAACCTGACGCTCCCGGTCATTGAGGCCTTCCAGGGCCTGAGCCAACTCACCCTGCAGAGACGAGAAGGTGGCTACGTCGGCGGGCTTCTCAGAATCGACATCTTCGACAAGATCTCCAAGTGTCCCGACTTCGTCTTCCCCCACCGGTGTCTCCAGCGAAACGGTGTCCAGCGCGATGCGGCGGAGTTCGGCCACTCTGGTGACCTCCAGATCGAGGTCATCGGCCAGCTCATCGACGCTCGGCGCCCGACCGAGAACCTGGGTCAACTCCCGCTGGGTCCGGGTGAGCTTGTTGACGGCGTCGAGCACGTGGATAGGCATGCGAATCGTCCGGCCCTGGTCGGCGATGGCTCGGGAGATGGCCTGGCGGATCCACCAGGTGGCGTAGGTGGAGAACTTGAATCCTCGACGGTAGTCGAACCGCTCCACAGCTCGCATCAGCCCCACGTTGCCTTCCTGGATGAGGTCCAACAGCGCCATGCCTCTCCCGACATAACGACGGGCCAGAGCAACCACGAGCCGTAGGTTCGACTGGACCAACTGCTTGTGGGCCGCCTCGCCCATCTCGACCTCGTGGTCCAGGAACGTCCGGTCCTCATCGGCCAGCGGATCGTCACCGTGTAGACGTTCCAGGGCGCGGCGACCAGCTTCCATCTGCATCGCCAGCTCCACCTCCTGTTGAGCGGTGAGGAGCGGATATCGACCGATCTCGTTCAGATAGAGACGCACCGGATCGGAAACCGAGATCTGACTGACCTCGATGACCTCCTCGGTCACCGCTGGTCCTTCCTCCACGAGACGGATCCCCTTTAGGCGCAGCTCGTCGGCGACCTTCTCGAATGCCTCTCCGGGCGCCTCGATATCCTCCAGCTCTTGTTGCACCTCGGCCATCGTGAGAAAGCTTCGATGGTTGCCCCTCTTGATGAGGGCGCTGGTTACCTTGGACAGTTCTTGAGTCATGTATCGCCTAAGGAGCGCTTCTCCTGCTGTAAAGCTATCAAGTGTCGGAGTGTTTCGGAATGGTGTTCTGTCTCAGTCTCCAAAGAACCGAGTCGGCCTTCGATATCGGCGATCTCCATATCCAGCCGCCTACCCCGCACCCTTCTTTGCATCTCGGGCCATTCGGGCAGCGGCCGGCTGTCCAGGAGCAATGACCGAAGAAGCCCCTGAACACCTGGATCTGACACCGTGGAGATATCGACCGGTGTCCCTGGCGCAGTGGTGGCAAGCTCGCCGGAGATCGCCGTGAAGGCAGCGCCCAGCCTCTCGTCATGGAAGTCGGTGGGCGAAATCTCGCCCATGTCCGGAGGGTTGGTCAAGACGACCCGGAGCAACTCGGATTCCGCTCGGTCCAACGGCCGCGAAGACTGCGTCGAGCGGCTCGGAGGGCCTGTTCTTCGCATCCGGGTCGCCTGGTCGACCGTCGAGAGGTCCACCCCGATCAGACGCGCCACAAACCGGCTGTACTCCCGACGGGCGATCTCGTCATTGACCCGAGTCAGTTGCGCCGCAGCCGCATGAAGGGCACGGGCACGGCCTTCGGGACCGCTCAAATCGTGTTTGGCCACCTCATGCTCGATCCGGTGCTCGAGAAGAGGCCGGGCCTCGGCGACCGCCGTCGACAGCTCCTCGGAGCGTCCCTCCTGAACAAGGTCCGCAGGATCGAGACCATCGGGCATCACGGCAACCCGCAGATCGAGATCGAGACGGAACGGTGATGCCAACTCGTCGCTTCGAAGAGCGGCTTTGGCGCCGGCCTCGTCGGAATCGAACGCCAAGACCACCTTCTCGCTGAAGCGACGGAGCAAGTCGAAGTGACCGTCGCCGAGGGCCGTGCCGCATGTTGCCACTGCGGTGTCGATCCCTGCCTGGTGCATGGCGATGACATCGGTATAACCCTCAACGATCACGGCCTTGCCCTCCGCCGCTATGGACTTGCGGGCCCGGTCGAGGGCGAAGAGAACGTTGGCCTTGTGATAGACGATCGACTCGGCCGAGTTGACGTACTTGGCATCAGGATTGTTGGTCGAGTCCCGGTCGACGTCGTCGACAAGACGGCCGCCGAACCCGATCGGGTCGCCCCGGACGTCGTGAATTGGAAACATCAGTCGTCCCCGGAACACGTCGTACAAACCGTGTCTTCCCCGACGGGCCAGTCCCCCGTCCAGCATCGCTCCATCGCCCACCCCGGCGGTCTTCAGAGTCTTGACGAGGGTGTCCCAGTCGACTCCGGCGAAACCAAGCTTCCATTCATCGATCAGTTCGACGTCATATCCGCGGCCTCGCAGGTGGGCCCGGGCCGGTCCGGCCTCCGCGGACTTCTTCAACCGGGTGTGATAGACGTCAACAGCCTGTCGGATCGCCCCGACCGCGGCATCCCTCCGTCCTCGCTTTCGGGCGGCATCAGGGTCCCGGACCAGGGTGATGCCGGCCTTGCGGGCAAGCATCTCCAGGGCATCCGGGAAGTCAACACCTTGTGTCTTCTCGACAAAGGAAAAGACGTCCCCTCCCTCGCCGCAGCCAAAACAGTGATAGAGACCACGCACTCGGTCGACCGACATCGAAGGGGTCTTCTCTTCGTGAAACGGGCAGACGGCCATCACCGACCGGCCGGACTTCTTCACTTTGGTCACCTCGGAGATCAACTCCACGAGGTCGGTTGCCTCCCGGACCCGATCGATGTCTCCTCGGTCTGTCATCGCCACACCGATCATAAGGACCGCCAGAAGTTGCTCAGCCGGCCACAGCGACAAATCTGAGACCGAGCACGACTTCGTCGGTCACTTCGGCGACCCCCGGGACGCTGGGGATCCCTATGTCAAAGTCTGAGCGCAACACGGTCGTTGTCACCGAGCCCTCGACGGTCGACTCATCGGAGAGAGTCACCACCACATCGAAGACAACCTCATTGGTCACGCCCTTGATGGTTAAGTCTCCCGTGAGGCTGAAGCGCAACGTGTCACCCGGCTCGGCGGTGCCGCCCAGCCCGGTCGCCAAGTCGATGTCGAGCGTTATGAGCTCGAACTCGTCGCTGGCCGAGTTGAGGATGATCGGACCTCTCATCGCCCTGTCACGTCGCTCGGAGTCGGTCCTGAGAGTCCTGGCGTTCACGACGATCTGGGAGAACTGCGTCGAGCTGAGGTCAGCCAGGTCGACCTGAACCTGCCCGGCCACCTGGTTGGTCTCACCAACCACACGGTTCGGGGACCCCCGGAGCACTTCGCCGATCTCGAAGCTGGCAACACTCTGGGAGGCATCGATCACGTAGGTCTTGGAGGTGCCCACCGATTCGGTCGTCGGACCACTGGCGAGAGTCGGAGTCGTCAGTTCGGCTGATGGCTCACCCGAACCGCCGGCAAACCAGAAAAGCCACGCCAGAGCTGACCCTCCGACGACGAGAGCGAACGCTGCTATCCATCCGATGACTTTGAGATTCACGTGACCACCTATCGAATATCCTGGCGCATAAAGGTCAACCGGGGGTAAATGTCAGACCAGTTTGCCGGCCAGGTAGGTCGCCAGTCCATCCATGGAGATTCGCTCCTGATCCATTGTGTCCCGATCCCTGACAGTCGCCGCCTGATCCTCGAGGGAATCGAAGTCGATGGTCACACAGAACGGCGTGCCGATCTCGTCCTGTCGACGATAACGACGACCGATCGATTGGGTGACGTCGAGCTCGACCATCCACCTCTTGCGCAACTCGGCAGCCACCCTCTCCGCCGGTTCGATCAGTTCAGGTTTCTTCGACAACGGGAGAACCGCGATCTTGTAGGGGGCCAGTCGATGATGGAGCTTCATCACGACCCGGGTCTCGTCATTGACCTTCTCCTCCGTGTAGCCGTCGATGAGAAAGGCGAAGGTGGTCCGGGTGGCTCCGGCCGCCGGCTCGATCACATAGGGGAAGAAGCGTTCGTTGCTCTCCTGATCGAAATACCGGAGATCCTCACCAGAGTGCTCGCTGTGCTGTTTGAGGTCGAAGTCGGTCCGATTGGCGACCCCTTCGAGTTCGTCCCATCCCCATGGAAACAGGTACTCGACGTCGGCGGTGCCGATCGAATAGTGGCTCAACTCGTCCTTGTCGTGATGACGAAGCCTCAGGTTGCCCGGCGTCATCCCCAGGTCCAGGTACCACTGGTACCGCTTGTCCAGCCAGTATTGGAACCATTCGCCGTCCTCACCGGGCCGACAGAAGAACTCCATCTCCATCTGCTCGAACTCCCGGGTCCTGAACACGAACTGGCCAGGCGTGATCTCGTTGCGGAACGACTTCCCGATCTGGGCGATCCCGAACGGGAGCTTGAGTCGGTTGGTGCGTCTCACGTTCTCGAAGTTGATGAAGATTCCCTGAGCCGTCTCCGGGCGGAGGTAGACCATGTTCTCGTCCGAGTCGACAGGGCCCATGTGGGTGCGGAACATCAAGTTGAACTGACGCGGCTCGGTGAACTCCCCGGTTTTGCCGCAGGTGGGGCACTTGTCGGGATCTTCGAGCCTGTCGACACGGTGACGACTGTTGCAGTTGCGGCATTCCACCATCGGATCAGTGAAGAATTCCTCGTGACCCGAGGCCTGCCATACCTGCCGAGCCTGGATGACTGCCGAGTCGAGCCCGACGATGTCGGAGCGCTCCTGGACCATCGACCGCCACCATTCGGCTTTGACGTTGCGCAGGAGCTCCACCCCCAGTGGCCCGTAGTCGTAGGCGGACCTGAGCCCGCCATAGATCTCGGACGACTGAAAGACAAAACCTCGCTTCTTGGCGAGGTTGGAGATGGTGTCGAGGGTTACTTCTGTCATGTGTCCGCCTGAACGGTGGCCCAATTGACCTTCCTAGTCAATCTGGTTGGTCAAGGAGAGGAATCCGGTTGGTCGTCCGCCGTCCCGAATCTCCGGTCTCTGGACTGGTACTCGACTACGGCGTCGAGAAGGGCATGACGGTCGAAGTCCGGCCACAGGATGCCGGGGAAATAGAACTCGGCGTAGGCCGCCTGCCACAACAAGAAGTTGGAAAGCCGGTGCTCACCGGATGAGCGAATAATGAGATCGACGTCTGGCATCTCGGGAATATAGAGAGCACTTTGCAGGGCATCTTCGTCGATGTCGTCGATTCGAAGGTCTCCTGACGCTGCCCGTGAGGCAAGGGTCCTGGCACCTTCGACGATCTCTCGTCTGCTTCCGTAGTTGAAAGCGAAAACGAGATTCAATACGTCGTTCTCCTTCGTTCTCTCTTCGGAGTCAGCCATATGCTCCCGATTCCGATCGGGAATGCGGGGATCTTCCATATAGCCGGCGAACCGCATGCGGACACCCTGAGCGTCGAGGTCGTCACGGCGTCTCAGGAGAAGGTCCTCGTTGAACCACATCAGGAATTCGACCTCGTCGTCAGACCTCGACCAGTTCTCGGTGGAGAAGGTGAACGCTGTCAACCACTTGATCCCTATCTCAACCGCACCCTCCACCGTGTCGAACAGTGCCTCTTCACCGGCAAGGTGCCCGGCAGTCCTGGGAAGCCCACGTGCGTTGGCCCATCGGCCATTGCCATCGAGGATGAGGCCAACGTGGGTCGGTATCAGATCAAGATCGAGCCGTCCCGTGTCGAGCGGTCTGTCCACTGGCGTCATTCCATGACCGCCAACGAAGTCAGCTTGCGATCCAGGTGGTACTCGACGAAGCGGCGAGCAATCCCCATTGCCTCTCCGGAGAGAGTGTCGTCGCCGGGTGGCAGCGACATGAGCTCGGCGTCGGCCAGGACAGCGAGATAGTCCGTAAGCCCATCGCGAAGTCTCACCGCCCCCTCGACCTGGCATCGGTCACAGATCGCACCACCGCCTCCGAAGGAGAACCGGTGTAGGTCCTCGAGACGCCCACAGGAGGCACATCGGGTGAGGGAGGGAGCCACTCCGACGACATCGGCCAGCTTGAGAAGAAAGCTCGTCATCAGATCCTGGCCCCGCTCCCCCGCCTCAAGTGCCTTGAGACCTCGTTGAAGCAGCAGAAACAGCCGAATCGAAGACTCTTCCTCCTGGGCTACCGCGTCTGCGGCTTCGACCATCGTCCCGGCTGCGATCACCGCGTCGAGATCCGATCGGAGTCTCGGGAAAGGCTCGAGGACGGCAACCTGTGTGATGGTGTCGAGGTTGCGACCCTCGTAGAGAACCAGGTCGACATGGGTGAAATGCTCGAGACGACCACCAAACCTGCTCTTTGTCTTGCGCACACCTTTGGCGACTGTCCGGATCTTGCCGTTGTTGGGGCTGAGAAGAACCACGACACGGTCGGCCTCTCCAAACGGGTAGGACCGCAGAACTATCGCCTGATCGTGACGGATTGCCATGAGATCGCTCAGAGTATCGAGCGATGGGCGTAGGCTGGCGACATGACACTCGTCCTCGACCACGAAATCGACGTCTTCCTCGAGTCTCACCCCGATTGGTCGAGGTCGGGTAGCGAGCTCACCAGAATGTTCACCTTCAAGGACTTCAACGAATCGATGGGTTTCGTGACCCGGATTGCGATGGAAGCCGAGAAGGCCGACCACCACCCCGACATCGACATCCGCTGGAACAAGGTGACCCTCACCCTCTCCACCCACTCCGAAGGCGGCCTAACCGTCAAAGACCTCGACCTTGCCGGCACCGCCGACTCCCTGACATAGCGAACCTCAGGCGGTACGGCCCGTATACGGGTCGAACCACATCATACGGGTCAGCGGAACCCGGGCTTCCTCTTCTCCCTCATCGCGGCGACTCCCTCTTCGGCGTCGGGGCTGTTGAAGCCGAGGAACTCGTAGGCGACTGAGGCGTCAAAGATCGGATAGGCCATCCGCAGCCAGTGGTTGAGCGTATGTTTGGTCCACCGGATTGCCTCCTGAGCGCCGGAAGCCAGTTCTGCGGCGAGAGCCTCGGTGTAAGGCCGCAACTCGTCGTCCTCGACCACCCGCGCCACCAACCCGATTCGCTCGGCCTCGGTTCCGTCGATCGGGTGATTGGTGAGGAGGTAGTACTTGGCCTTGGCCATCCCCATCAATAGGGGCCAGATCACCGCAGCGTGGTCTCCGGCGGTCACACCGATCGTGGTGTGACCGTCGAGTATCCGAGCCGACCTCGCAGCCACCGGAATGTCGGCCAGGAGCCCCGCCGCCAGACCTGCCCCTACCGCCGGCCCATTGATAGCCGACACGATCGGTTTGGAGCACTCGATGATGTTTCGGACCAGTTCTCTCGTCTCCTTGAGGACACGACGATGGGCATCGTGGTCGCTGCCGATGTTTTCGATCATCTGGTAGTCACCGCCCGCAGAAAACGCACGCCCCTCACCACGCAACAAAACAACTCTCACATCTGGATCCGCGTCGACGTCAGGCCAAATCTCAACCAACTCCGAGTGGCCCCTTTCCGTGATGGCGTTGAGTTTGCCTGGGTTGTCGAGCGTCACAACGAGGACGCCGTCGGGACGTTGGTCCAGTTGCAGGAATTGGTAGCGGGTCTGATCCATGCCGCGACGCTAGGTCAACGAAACATCCGAGGCGTCCGATCTGAACAGAGAAACACGATCACCGGCTTCGCCGGCCGGGAGGAGACCAACAACTCGAATTACATTTTGCTACTCAGGCGTCATCGAAACCCAAGCGATCCAGAAGCTGGGGACGTCTCTGCCAATCCTTCTCGACGACGACACGCAGACTGAGATTCACCTTGCTTCCGAGGATCGTCTCCAACTCCTCTCTCGCCTCGGTGCCCGCCTTCTGAAGCAGGGATCCACCCTTTCCAATGACGATTCCCTTCTGACTTTTCCTCTCAACGACCACATCGGCCCTTATGTCGATAAGACCATTCTCTCGCTGGTCCATCTCCTCGATGCGGACGGTCAGGGAATGTGGAAGCTCATCCCTGAGACGACCGAGGAACTTCTCTCGCACGATCTCTGCGATGACGAGGTTCTCCGGCTGGTCGGTCGTCATGCCCTCCGGGTAGTACCGGGGCCCTTCAGGAAGCCTGCGGACCAGCTCCTTCACCAGCTCGGCCACCCCGTCACCCTTGATCGCTGACAGGGGGTATATGTCCTGGAACGGCCAATCGGCCGCTTCGATCAATTGCGCCATCGTTGCCTGACGGGAAGCCTTGTCGATCTTGTTGACCCCGACAACGACGTCGGCATTGGACTCGATCAGGCGCTCGGCGATGAGTCGATCACCGGGGCCGATCGGCATCGTGGCGTCGATGAGGAACAAAACAACGTCGGCGTCGGCGAGAGTCCCGTAGACCAGCGAGTTGAGCCGGGTGCCGAGCTCGGTCTTCGGTTTGTGAAGGCCCGGCGTGTCCACAAGCACGATCTGGTAATCGGGGTCGGTCCCGTCCGAGGCGGTAACCACTCCCCGGATGGCGTTACGTGTGGTTTGTGGCCGTGACGACGTGATTGCCACCTTGGATCCAACCATCTTGTTGACCAGGGTCGACTTGCCTACGTTCGGACGTCCGACAACAGCCACGAAGCCCGATTTCACACAGCCTCGATCCGACCTGCCAGCGTCACGCTCACTTGAGAGACCCGCCGTCCTTGCATTCGGCTGACCCGCAGAATCAGCTGTTCGTGCGTGAACACCTCGCCCTCCTCGGGAATCCTCTCTGCGAGGCCAAGAACCAAGCCACCCACCGTATCCCACTCCTCATCTGGCAAATTCACTCCGGTGGCCTTGATGAGATCGTCCACCGGCAGACGCGCGTCGACGTCCCAGCCTTCGCCGGTTCGTGAAATCAGACTCTCCTCGAGGTCGGTCTCATCCGCGATCTCACCAACCAGCTCTTCAAGCAGATCCTCAATGGTGACCAGACCGGCAATGTCGCCGTACTCGTCGACAACAATCACCTGGTGGGTGTGGCTCTCCTGCATTTCTGCAAGCAACGACGACGCGTGCTTGGTTTCCGGGACGAATTCAACCGGCCTCATCACTTGGGCGACTGCCCGCGGGCGATTCTCGTCGGTCAGTATCGACAGGAGATCCATCACGATCACCTGCCCGACAACATCCCCGTTGGAGATGACAGGGAGCCTCGAGTAGCCCTCTTCGGTGGAGAGCTCGATCAGACTCTCGATCGGAGCAGTTACCGGGATGGTGACCATGTCGGGTCTTGGCGTCATCACCTCTCGCACAATCGTCTCGCTGAACTCGAGAACCGAGTCGATCAAGTCGCGCTCGTGCTCGTCGGCCTCGTCCTCTCCCCTGTCGTCGTAATGATCCTCACCGTGCTCGGACTCGGGAAGCAGGTCGTTGGCCCATCCCCCCAACCGAACCGAGAACCTCAAGAGCCTTGCCGAACGGTAGGCGACACGACGTGGCTTCAATCTTCCGAGACGACGTGGGAGCAGGTCACCAAAGAGAAGCGCCGCAGAACCGACACCCAGGGCGTAGAGCAGGGCAATTCCAGAGGACTGACCAACGACCAGGACCGCGGTAGCGAGGACGGAGCCAAGAATCAGCAGGGCCGAAGCCACCACCCCGACCGCGGGCGAGATCACCTCACGCTCATCGAGCATGTCGGCGACAGCTTCCGCTCCCTTGGCGCCGTCCGACGCATCACGCAGAGCATCCGCCCTCCGCACCCTCGTCACCGCAGTGCCGGCAGCCCTGATCCAGAAGACGAGCAGAAGGAGAGCCACCGCCACAAGGAGTACGGCAACCGTCATCGTCGTGCTTTCCCGACCTTGGCAAGGAGGTATCGCTCCCTTTGCTCCATTCGCTCAGCGTCCTCGTCAACGATGTGGTCATAGCCGACGAGATGAAGAACACCGTGAGTCACCATCAGCGCCATCTCGTCCTCAAACGCCACGTGGTACTCGGCTGCCTGCCGACGGATGTAGGCCGGTGCCACAATCACGTCACCGATCATCAGCGGGGGGCCGCGGGGGTCACGCTCGGGGACGATTCCGGGCAGCAGGTCCTCGACCGGGAACGCCAGGACGTCGGTAGGCCCCGAGCGCTTCAAGAATCGCTCGTTGTACCCCGACATCTCCTGTTCGTCGATGAGGAGGATGGTGACTTCGGTGTCGTCCGGATACCCCTCTTCCGTGAGGACCATCTCGGCCAGGCTGCGCAGGGTGGAAAGCCCGATTCCCTCAGATTGCTCGTCGGCCAGGAACACACTCACTGATCTGCCCCGCACTCCAGAGCGTGTGCAACGGATGCGTTACGAGGGACCTGAGCCTTGCTACACGGGGACGGTTCGTCCATCAGTTACCGGGGAAGTTCGGATAGGCGATGCGTTGATGGTAGTGACCCACCAGCGACTCCAGAAAGGCTGCCCGAATCTTGGTGAGCTCGCCAAGGGTCAACGGGGATTCGGACAACTGCCCGTCCTCGAGCTTCTCGTCCATGACCCGGTTGACGACCTTCTCGATGGCGTCCGGCGTGGGCTCTTCCATCTGGAACACTGCCCGGCAGGCAGCCTCCAATGAATCGGCGACCATCAGGATCGCCGTTTCTGCGGTGCGAGGCTTGTGCCCAATGTGGCGGAAGTCGTCGACGTCGACCTCTTCGCCTCCCTGTTCACGGGCCTTTTCGTAGAAGAAGCGCATAACGCCATCGCCGTGGTGGCTGACGATTCCCTGGGTCACATCCGTCGGGATCTTGAACCGACGTGCCAGCGCGACTCCGGCTGTCACATGACTCCTGATGATCTTCGCCGACTCCCTCGGATCGAGCTTGTCGTGTGGGTTGGGAATCCCAAACTGGTTCTCTATGAAATAGGTGGGGTTCTCGGTCTTGCCAAGGTCGTGGTAGTAGGCCATCGCCATTGCCAGCAGGGGGTTCGCCCCGATTTCTCGGGCGGCGGCATCCGCCAGTGTCCCCACCATCAGCGAGTGGTTGAACGTGCCGAAGGCCTCCTCCTGAAGAAGTTGCAACGCCTCGTGGTTGCGGTCGGTCAGGTCGAGAAGACTGAGCGTGGTAGTGATGTCGAATGCCGCCTCGAAGAACTGAAGAGCGGCAAGGCCGACCAGAGAGGCCACCACAGAAACTCCAAATGCCCAGGCAACCGAGATTCCGATCGTCTCGAGCAGGATGTCGTTCGGACCAACATGGAAGAACCACGACGTCGCGGCGGCGATTCCTGCGGCCACCAGCGATGACAGCACTACGGCGTTGCGGAAGGCTCCTCGTGTGCTGACCGAGCTCACAAAGGGGATGGGCGCCAGCGCGGCGAGGACGGCGTAGACCGCGATACCAACGTCCAACGTCCCCACGGCAGTCAACACGCCAACCGAAAGAGCCATCAACATCGCTATGCGCTGATCGAACAGGATCGCCGTAACCAACCCGAATGCGACGGCAGGCAGGACGTACCAACTGGTCGCCTCTTGGATGACAACGGTGCCCCGAACAGCCGCTCCAGCAAGGAGAATCAAGATCCCGAGAAGTGCCATCAAGCGCGGGCGCGCCCAGAACTCGGGTCGGAATCTTGCCAGGTAGAGGCTCAAGAGCGCGACCAGGACCGCGATAACTGCAAGCAAAGCCATGGATGCCTGCTCCGTGGTTGTCAGCGTGGTCGTCGCATTGATGGCGTCGATGTCGAGTTGGGTCATCAACTGGCCTTCAGCAATGATTGTCTGACCCGCGATGTAGGGGACGGTCACTTCCGGCACGTCTTCGGCGGCCGCGTCCTGCTTTTCTGCAGTCCGTTCCTGGTTGATCAGATAGCTGGCCTGTAGAAATGTGGCGACGATCTCCCCGGAAGCGTCCCCACCCGGAACATCTTGGCCAGTGTCGACGTGAAAGACCAGAGGCGGGCTGGTCCGCTGACGAGCTTTCGCCTCCTGTAGTTGATCTGGTTCTATGCGACGCCCAAACTCCTCGAGGACTCGTTGTAGCGTTGCCTGACGAACCGTGGGCAGATGAAGCGGCTCGCCAAGACCCGACCGGATCACGTCATCCGAGGCGACTTCCGCCAGGTAGCTGATTGTGTCTCCCGGCAGTGGGTATTTAGCGACCAGCACCGACTCGACTTCGGCGAGGGGACGGAGACTCGCCTCAAAGCCTATGTTCTCGGCGGGACACTCTTCCCCGGCCTCACATGGGATCAGCTGGCTCAGGTTGTCGGTGTCGACGACCCATCCTTCGGGAACTTCGGGGTCGGAGTCGTCCACAATTATCACCGCTGCGGCCGTTGTGATTTCGGCGCTCCAAGTTCCCCCGGGCCCCGTGGTAACCGTCCTCGAGATGTCACCCTCGGTTCGGATCCGAACGCTGACCCGCTGCAGCCCTTGGTCCACTCGATCGCCCTCGGCATCAGGTCTGAACTCGCCGTCCCCGTCCGCATCGAGGAACACGACGCCAACGATGAGGGAGGGCTCGCTCTGGAGCGTCGTGGTCGTGGAATCTTCCGACAAATCTGTGGTGGAGGTGGTGGTCGTCGGAAGCTCGGGGATCGTGTTTGGCGGGGCTGTGCGCACATCATCGACGACTGAGGATTCGACGTCGTCGAACACCGCATTCACGTCGTCGGTGACGGAACTCTCGATCTCAGGATCGGATTCACGGATGGGCTCCACACCGTCCCGAGCCTCCTGCTTTCTCCGGTCCGTCTCCTCAGCGTCCACAACGTTCTGCGAATTCTCAGCTGTGAACGTCTGACCGGCCGGCTGGCCCACCATCAATGCCGGCTCCGCGGACGTTGTTCCGATCGAAAGCACACCCCAAGTCGCTACAACGGTGGCAAGGAAGAGAGCGATCCACACGACCGTTGGCCGGCGCATCACTGCTCCTCAGTCTCAAATCGCTGGTAGGCCTCGACGATCGACGCCACGATCCGGTGACGGACTACGTCGCGAGCGCCCAACTCGATAAAGGAAACACCGGGAATCCCGGTGAGAATGTTGCGGACGACGCGAAGCCCGGAGTGACGCCCCGTGGGCAGGTCGGTCTGGGAGACATCGCCGGTGATGATCATCTTCGAATTGAAGCCCAGACGGGTGAGAAACATCTTCATTTGCTCCGGCGTGGTGTTCTGCGCCTCATCGAGGATCACACACGCATCGTTGAGTGTCCTTCCACGCATGTAAGCGAGCGGAGCTATCTCGATAGTTCCCCGTTCGATGAGTGAAGCGGTCTCTTCGGGACCGAGCATGTCCCACAGAGCGTCGTAAAGAGGACGCAGATAGGGGTCGACCTTGGCTGACACGTCTCCGGGGAGAAACCCGAGCCGCTCCCCCGCCTCAACGGCCGGACGGG
>JAPUJM010000097.1 GCA_027296205.1 Actinomycetota bacterium | reverse complement strand
TGGTCGCCGTCGTCCCGCTGCCGGTCGAAGGCAGAGCGATCGCCACGATCCCGGCGAAACCAACTGCCAGTCCCGCCATCTGGAGCCGTCCGGGACGGGCCCTGAGGAGGATGGTGGCCAGAAGAGCCGTAAAGACTGGAGTCGCCCCATTGAGCATCCCAGCGACCGCGGAATCGATCCACAGCTGTGCAATAGGGAAAAGAGTCATTGGCAGAGCGATCCAGATGAGACCAAGGATTCCGACGCGCGAGCGGTCTCCGGTCTCGATCCTCGCTTTGCGGGCCTTGGGAAGAAGGGCTATCACCGCCGCCCCGAAACCAACTCTCAGCCAGGTGACCAGTCCGGGGTGGAAGGCGTCGAGCCCAATGGCCATGAAGAGGAATGAGGCACCCCATATCAAGCTGAGCGACACGAAGAGGCCCCAGTCGATGGGAGCAAAGGCATCCCGGTTGGTCCCGTGCGAGGTTGTCAGAATTCGTGGTGTGGCCATGTATCTAGAACACCTGATGGATCGAACTGGTTGCAGTCGAGTCTGTGCCGGTCAACCCCGGCTGGGCTGGAGATAATCCGGGGTCGGGATCCCATCACGTAGATCATCTGACGGCTCGGGGTCTCCGGTGACGACGCTGAAAGGAACGACACCTGCCCACGCGTCCGACGTCAGATCACCAGGATCGTCATTGGGGCTTCCCGAGCGCACCTTGGCCGAGACCTCATCGAGGGGGAGTTCGATGACCGAGGTCTGCTTGATCTCCGCATCGGTGGGCCGACGGATGTCGGAGAGGCGGCCGGGGATCAGAACGTCGACGATCACGTCGAGCGCCTTCTCGTGCTCCTCACCGGTGAGAATACGTCCCTGCCCGTGGACGACGACACTCCGATAGTTGGCCGACGAGTGGAACCCGCTCCGGGCCACGACCAGCCCGTCGATGTGGGTCACGCCGACACTCAGAGGCGACCCATCCCTGACCGCCTTGACCAAACCCGACGAGTTCGACCCGTGGAGGAGCAGTAGGTCACCGTTCCGCACATATAGCGTCGGAATCACAACCGGTCGGTCTTCGATTATGTATGCGGCGTGACAAACGAAACCCTCATCGAGGATCTCGTTGATCTGTTGGCGATCTGTCACTCCCCGCTCGGGCAGCCTGTGTATCTGCGTCTTCTCGCCCATCAGTGCTCCGACCTTGCCTCACGGGTCATCAGACTGAGGACAGCATCCCTCGGATGAAGCCCCTCATGCAACACCTGTCCCACGTGCTCGGCGATCGGCATCTCGACTCCTGCGCGTACCGCGAGACCGAGAACGCTTTTCGTCGTCTTGATCCCCTCGGCAACCATTTTCATCTCGGACACGATCTCATCGAGGCGCTTCCCCTCGGCAAGCCTCACCCCGACGCGGTGATTCCGGCTTCGAGTGGAGCTACAGGTTGCAATCAGGTCGCCCATGCCGGCAAGCCCGGCGAAAGTCGTCGGCTTCCCTCCCAGGATCACACCGAGGCGTGTCAACTCGGCGAGCGCTCTTGTGATCAGAGTGGCGCGGGAGTTGTCGCCGAACCCCAACCCATCCGACATCCCGGCGGCGATGGCCATCACATTCTTGAGCGCGCCTCCCAACTCACAGCCGACCACGTCGTCGTTGGTGTAGACGCGGAAAGTCGGTCCCATGAGGACATCCTGGATCGAGCGCGCCGTGTCGGCGTCTCGCATTGCGATGACGGCCGCCGTCGGTTGCCCGTCGATGACCTCAGAGGCGAGGTTGGGGCCGGTGAGAACACCCATGCGTGATGAATCATGATCTGGAGCCTCGGCAGCCACGATTTCCGTCATGGTCGCCAGCGTGTCTTGCTCGATCCCTTTGGTCACAGAGACGATCGGAGTATCGGTGGTGATGGCTGTCGCCGCCTCTTTGAAGACTGCTCTGAACCCATGCGACGGGATGGCCACCACCAGAGCATCGGCCCCTCGCACCGCCGTTTCCAGATCCGAAGTCGCCTCGAGGAGATCGGGCAATAGGCGGCCGGGTAGGTAATCGCTGTTCTCTCTCGTGTCGTTGATTGCCGCGGCAAGCTCACCGCGACGCGCCCAAAGGGTGGTGGAGACAGATCTCGCAGCGAGAGAAGCCACCGTGGTCCCCCACGAACCTGCGCCAATGACGGCGATGTGTTGCATCGACGGCACGGTAGCTAGTGGCGTGTCGCTCCTAACCTGCCTCGCCGATGAGTCTTTCGATCGGAATCGTCGGCTTGCCGAACGTTGGCAAGTCCACGCTCTTCAACGCACTGACCAACTCAGGGGTCCTTGCCGCCAACTATCCGTTTGCGACCATCGATCCGAATACCGGGATCGTCCCCATCCCTGACGGACGTCTCGAAGTTCTGGCGGAGGTGTTCGAGTCGAAGAAAATCACACCGGCAACCGTCACTTTCGTCGATATCGCCGGACTGGTGAAAGGGGCCAGCGAGGGTGAGGGACTGGGCAACCAGTTTCTGGGCAACATCCGCGACGTCGATGCCATCTGCCACGTTGTGCGTGCATTTGTGTCCTCGATCGTCGTCCACGTCGATGACGACCTCGATCCGCAGAGGGATATCGAGACCGTTGAGGCGGAGTTGGCGATTGCCGACCTTGAAACAATCGACAAGCGTCTCCCTCGCCTGGAGAAAGAGGCCACGATCGACAAGACGCTCCGGCCCTACGTCGACCTCCTGCAGACTCTCCGTGCCGTGGTTGCATCTGGCGAGATGGTGAGCCGCAACATTGCGCTCATGAGTCGACAGGCCGAGTTCGCCGATCTGCATCTCCTGACGGCCAAACCGGTGATCTATGTCTTCAACGCCGACGAGACATTGCTGGCATCCTCCGAACGCAAGTCCGAACTTGCTGCAATCGTGGCACCGGCCGACGCTCTGTTTCTTGACGCCCAGATTGAGGCCGAGTTGACCGAGCTGGCGCTCGAGGAGCGGATCGAGCTGTTGGAGTCCGTTGGCCAGGACGAGCCGGGTCTGAACGCTGTGATTCGGATGGCAAATCGCGTCTTAGGCCTGCAGAGCTTTCTCACCGGCCGCGAGAAGGAGACGCGTGCCTGGACAGTTCGCTCCGGCGCCACCGCTCCAGAGGCGGCAGGTGTGATCCACACCGACATTCGACGTGGCTTCATTGCGGCCGAGGTCGTGGACTACGACCTTTTGGTGGATGCCGGCTCGTGGCAGGCGGCTCGTTCCAAGGGCCTGATTCGAACCGAGGGCAAGTCATATGTCTTGAAACCCAATGATGTAGTCGAGTTCAGGTTCAACGTCTAGCCGAGGTTGGCGGCCCGACCCCTCTCCCCGGATTCGCCTTATGATGGGTCTGTCAACGAAGTCGACGGGAGAGCCCCGATGTCGGGGCGCCGAAGGGGCAACTCCTTCCCGGAATCTCTCAGGCCAATAGGACCGCCGGCCGAGGCAGCGCTGAAGTTCACGACAGCGGGGAAGGGCAACGTCGTTTAGGAGACACCAATGCCCAATCCCATGGAGAGATTCCAAGACCGGCACATTGGGCCACGCGTCTCGGACATCGAGAAGATGCTGGCCACAATCGGGGTGACGTCGCTCGACGATCTTATCGACCAGACAGTCCCTGCAACTATCCTCGACACAGAGTTGGACCTGCCCGACGCCCTCACGGAACCGGCAGTCGTGGCGAGGCTCGAGGAGCTCGCCGGTCTGAACAAGGTGCTCACTTCCCTCATCGGGCTTGGCTACAACGACACAATAATGCCGCCGGTCATTCAGAGGAATGTCCTCGAGAATCCGGCGTGGTACACCGCTTACACCCCATATCAGCCTGAGATTTCCCAGGGTCGTCTCGAGGCTCTCCTCAACTTCCAGACAATGGTCTCGGATCTCACTGGTCTCGACATCGCCAACGCTTCCCTTCTCGATGAGCCATCAGCCGCCGCCGAGGCAATGGCGATGAGCCGTCGTCTTTATCGAGGCGACGGCAACATCTTTTACATCGATCCGGACTGCCACGAGCCGACGAAAGCTGTCGTGGGGACCCGGGCAAGAGCTGCAGGAATCGATGTGCGTGACCTGGGTGATGACGTTGACCCGTCCCTCGCCTTTGGTGCGCTTTTGCAGTACCCAGGTTCGAGCGGCGCAATTCGTGATCATCGCGATGTCGCAGACTTCTTCCACGAGGCCGATGCCTTCGTCGTGGTCGCCTCCGACCTTCTTTCCTTGACGATGCTGACACCGCCCGGGGAGTGGGGAGCCGACATCGCGGTCGGCTCGGCGCAGCGTTTTGGGGTGCCTCTTGGTTACGGCGGGCCCCACGCCGGGTTCATCTCGACCAGGAAGAAACTGGTGAGAGGCTTGCCCGGCCGTCTCGTCGGTGTCGCCAAAGACAGCGCTGGTCGCCCTGGCTATCGGCTGGCACTTCAAACGAGGGAACAGCACATCCGTCGCGAAAAGGCGACGTCCAACGTCTGCACAGCCCAGGTACTTCTGGCGGTGATCGCCGGTCTCTATGCGTGTTGGCACGGACCCGAAGGTCTCAAGGCCATCGCTGGTGAAGTGAACCGACTCACCACCTTTCTGGCGGAAGGGCTGACCGAGTCGGCCTATCGACTCGAGAGCGAGACATGGTTTGACACGATCACGGCTCGGACGCCGGGGAAGGCGACGGAGATCGTGGCCGTCGCGCTGAAAGCCGGCATCAACCTGGGGTTTGTCGACGCCGACCACGTCCGGGTTTCGCTCGATGAGAAGACAACCGAGGAGATCGTTCTGAAGGTTCTGGCGGCATTCGGGGCGAAGAGGCCTCTTTCGTCCGGGGTGGGTGGCATCCCGGTAGAAGCGGCGAGAAAGTCCGCCTTCATGACTCATCCCGTATTCAGTCTCCACCAGTCGGAGCATGAGATGCTTCGCTATCTGCGAAGACTTGCCGACAGGGACCTGGCATTGGACCGCAGCATGATCCCGCTCGGTTCGTGCACAATGAAACTCAACGCGACGACCGAGATGATCCCGATCACCTGGTCGGGATTTGCCGACATCCACCCGTATGTGCCGGTAGATCAGGCGGCGGGCTACATGGAGCTCATCAGGGAGCTGGAGGCTTACCTTGCCGCCGTCACCGGGTATGACACCGTCTCACTGCATCCCAATGCTGGATCTCAGGGAGAGCTGGCAGGTCTTCTTGCCATATCCGCCTACCACCGATCGAGGGGTGATGAGCATCGTGATGTGTGCCTCATCCCCGCATCAGCACATGGGACCAACGCCGCATCAGCCGTGATGGCTGGTATGCGTGTCGTTGTTGTCGCTACCGACGACGGTGGCGACATCGACCTCGATGATCTCGATGCCAAGGTCACAGAGCATGCCGAAGAGCTGGCGGCGGTGATGGTGACGTATCCCTCGACACATGGTGTCTTCGAGGAAGGAATCAAGCGACTGACGGAGACCGTCCACTCCCATGGGGGTCAGGTTTACATCGACGGCGCCAACCTCAATGCGTTGGTGGGGCTTGCCCGTCCGGCCGAGTTCGGAGCCGATATCGGTCATCTCAATCTTCACAAGACATTCACCATCCCCCATGGCGGAGGAGGCCCCGGCATCGGGCCTGTGGGAGCTGCGGCACACCTGGCGCCGTTCCTTCCGAGTCATCCTCTCCTACCGGAAGCCGGTCCGGACACGGGGATTGGGCCGGTATCGGGGGCTCCTTTCGGGTCGGCCGGAATCCTGCCTGTTCCATCCGCCTACTCCCGTCTGTTGGGTGCCGACGGGCTGCGACAAGCGACTCGGGTGGCGATTTTGTCGGCGAACTACGTTGCTCGACGACTCGACCCCCATTTTCCGGTTCTCTACTCAGGCGAAGGCGGTCGTGTCGCCCACGAATGTATCCTCGACCTGCGCCCCCTCGCCAAAGAGACCGGAATAACTGCCGAGGACGTGGCCAAACGTCTCATCGACTACGGATTCCATGCTCCCACGCTTTCCTTTCCGGTGGCGGGCACCTTGATGGTTGAGCCGACGGAATCGGAGAGTCTCGAGGAGCTCGACCGATTCTGTGAGGCGATGATCGCGATCCGTTCCGAGGCAGACCGTGTTGGTTCGGGGGAGTGGCCATTGGATGACAATCCGCTGGTTCTCGCTCCCCACACCACGAAGGCTGTTGCGGCCAACGATTGGGATCGCGCCTACACGAGGGAGGAGGCAGCCTTCCCCCTCGAAAGCCTCAGGATTGATAAGTACTGGTCGCCGGTTGGTCGGATCGACGGTGTGGGTGGCGATCGGAATCTGATCTGTGCCTGCCCTCCATTGGACGCCTACCGCTAGGTCGGTTCTTGACATTCCGCCAACCGATGGGATCGTGACCTGTGAAAATCCAATCGCTGTCGCTGATGGGTAGGTAACGCGGTGAAATTCACCGGACAAATCCGGGTACCAGATGTCGACCACCCGGGGGTTCCGGCCACCTTCCTGATCGATGACGTTCAGGTTGAGGTGATTCTTGAAGACGAATCTCTCGGTCGGTGGTCTCTTTATGACGTCCATGCTCAACGTCTTGTTTCCAGTGCCTTTCAGGTGGTGCTGGCGGGGGAAGAGATAACTTTCATCGCTGATGATCCAATCGACTTCGCCTACGCCGGAGTCGAGCACATGGCTGAGGTGTGGGCCCGGTTCAAGTCAATGAACATCGCCCGCCGATCAGTTGCTGTCCGTCGGTCACGCAGAGGCACCCAACCCTCGAGGATCTCGGAGATACGCGATGCAATGGTCGGGAATCTCGAGGCTGAGGGCAGTGGATTGCTGACCGAGAAAAAGCCTGTTCCCCAAGACGGGATCACCGCGGAGACGGTGGCACAAGAGATCGAGGCGCTGTCTGCCGACCACAAGATAATCGAGTCGGATGAGCCCGCGACCGAGATCCAGATGCCGGTCGTCGGCAGAACCACTGGTGATGAGAAGGACGGTCCCGATGCGCCCCCTGAGGAAGCAGAGAGTGGTGAGCAGCAGCATCTCGAAACTGAGCGTCTCGAGGACGAGAAGCGGGCCATCGAGGAAGAGCGGGCGAGCCTCTATGCAGAGAAGCAGAAGCTGGAGCTAAAGCGTCTCGAAGCTGAGCAGACGGAAGCCGATCGGATTGAGGCCTTCCGTGTCGAGATGGAGCGTCTCGAGCGTGAGCGTCTCGAGATCGCCAAGGCAGAGGCGCAGCGGCTAGAACAGCAGCGCGCCGAGACCGATTCCCGCGAAGCGGAGAAGGCCGCCGCGGAGAAGGCTGCCGCCGAGGAGGCGGAGGCGGCGCGGGTGGAGCAAGAGCGTTTGGATGCGGAGGCCGCGGCGAAGAAGACCGCGGCGAAGAAGACCGCGGCGAAGAGGACCGCGGCGGAGAGGACCGCGGCGGAGAGGACCGCGGCGGAGAAGGCTGCGGCGGAGAAGGCTGCCGCGGA
>JAPUJM010000096.1 GCA_027296205.1 Actinomycetota bacterium | reverse complement strand
GCTTCACCATTGGTGAGAGCATGGAGACGCTCTATGAAGTGCTGGGTCTTGATCGGCCCGTCAGGGTCCTGATCATATGACAGCGGATGGCTCTTTCTCCACGAGTCGAGTTGATCGAACCACTCTTGTCGTCTCGGAGCGTCGGCTGCGTCTCTCAATGACAGGACCCGATCTAACAACGCTCGGAGAATCAGCCGGGCGTCCCCGACGATGGGCACTTCGGCTTTGCGGACCTTCCCGATCTCGGCTGGATCCACGTCGACGTGGA
This sequence comes from Actinomycetota bacterium, assembly GCA_027296205.1. Classification (GTDB taxonomy): domain Bacteria; phylum Actinomycetota; class Acidimicrobiia; order Spongiisociales; family ZC4RG35; genus SZUA-217. The sequence continues at coordinate 4,783 of JAPUJM010000096.1, read as the reverse complement.
TTACCTTGGCGTGGGGGGCGAAAGCGTCGACTTTGCCGGTGACGCGGTCATCAAACCGGGCACCAAGACTGACCAGCACATCGGCTTTCTGAATGGCTGTTGTCGCCGGGTATGTGCCGTGCATGCCTGACATCCCCAATGCGAGAGGGTGGTCGTCGGGGAACGCCCCTCGCGCCATGAGGGTCGTCACCACGGGCGCGTTGACAGTGACGGCGAACTCGGCCAGTTCCGTGGAGGCTCCGGCGTTGATCACTCCACCCCCTACATAGAGGACCGGCCGCTCGGCGGACTCGATGAGATCGATGGCGGCGTTGATCTGCTTGGGATGGCCTTCTCTCGTCGGCTTGTACCCGGGAAGCCCGGTCAACGACGGCTCGTACCAATGAGTCGGTTGATTGAGCACGTCCTTGGGAATGTCGACCAGCACCGGTCCGGGCCGCCCCGTGGATGCGAGATGGAATGCCTCGTGGATCACGTTTGGGAGCTCATCGGCGTCGGTAACCAGATAAGAGTGTTTGGTGCAGTGCATCGCCAGGCCGGTCGTGTAGGCCTCCTGGAAGGCGTCACTGCCTATGGCTGCAGTGCCCACCTGACCGGTGATGGCGACCAGCGGGGTTGAGTCCATTTTTGCGTTCTGGAGGGGCGTGATCAGGTTGGTTGCCCCTGGCCCGGAGGTGGTCATTGCCACCCCCACCCTGCCTGTCGCCATGGCGTATCCCTCGGCCATGTGGCCGGCCCCTTGCTCATGCCTCGCCAGGATGTGGCGTATCGGACTGTCGAGCAGGGGGTCATAGGCGGGGAGGATTGCCCCGCCGGGAAGTCCAAAGATCATCTCCACACCCTCGTGCTCGAGGCTGCTGAGAAGTGAATTGGATCCCGTGAATGGCTGCTTTTTCATTTTGGTCACAAGTTTTTCATTTTGGTCACAAAAAACCCTCCGTGAGGAGGGTTGGGCGCACGCAGGAAGTTGCGTGCGCTATTCGATGAGAAGAAGGTCGGCTACTGGTGTTTGGCTGCTGTACATGTGAGTGAAAGTATGCACCGGCGGCTACCCGACTGTCAAGGTCTGACAGCCTTGGGTTTCAGGGAGCGGTCTTGGGGTCGAGGAAAGGCATCAGTTTGCGAAGCTCTTCTCCGACGTCCTCGATCTGGTGAGCCCTGTTTGCCGCTCTCTGCTCATGGAGGACGGGGGCTCCTTCCCTAGCCTGAGCCAACCATTCGTTGGCGAACGCACCCGATTGGATTTCCTCGAGTACCTCCTTCATCGCTTTCCTGGTTTCATCAGTGATGATCCGGTTCCCACGGGTGTAGTCGCCGTATTCGGCGGTGTCTGAGATTGAATAACGCATCCAGGAGAGACCGCCTTCGTAGAGCAGGTCGACGATCAGTTTCAGCTCGTGGAGGGTCTCGAAGTAGGCAGACTCCGGCTGATAACCCGCCTCAACGAGAGTCTCGAATGATGCCTTGATCAGTTCGGAGACACCTCCACAAAGGATCACCTGTTCGCCGAAGAGGTCGGTCTCGGTCTCCTCTTTGAAGGTGGTTTCCAATATGCCTGCCCGTCCGCCGCCAATGGCGGACGCGTAGGAGAGCCCAAGGGCGCGCCCGGTGCCCGAAGGATCCTGGTAGACGGCGAGAAGACACGGGATGCCCGATCCTTCCTCATAGGTCCTCCGGAGCAGATGACCCGGCCCCTTGGGGGCCACCATGATGACGTTTATCTCTTCGGGCGGGGCAATCTCACCGAAGTGGACGTTGAATCCATGAGCGAACGCCAGAGTGTCACCCGGCTCGAGGTTGGACTGAACCGACTCGGCGTAGATACCGCCCATAACCTGATCTGGCACAAGCATCATGATCACGTTTGCCCATGCAGAGGCCTCATCCGGGGCGAGAACTCTCAATCCCGCCTCCTCCGCCGCTGCCCGGCTGGCCGACTCCTGTCGGAGACCGACAACCACGTCGACACCCGAGTCTCGGAGATTGAGGGCGTGGGCATGTCCCTGGCTCCCGTAACCGATGACCGCTACTTTCCTGGCCCGGATCAGGCCGAGGTCGCAGTCTTTGTCGTAGTAGATCGTCGCCATCACATGATTGTGGGTCGAATCTTCGCTGCCTCCAAAACTGAGCCGTAACATCACCCCAAGATGTCGATGAAAATCAGATCCCAGGACGTAACGGACGGGCCCGCCAAGGCCGGTGCGCGCGCCATGTTGCGAGCCGTCGGATTGTCGGAGGAAGACTTCGCGAAACCTCAGATAGGCGTGGTGTCGGCCGGCAATGAGGTCACCCCGTGCAATCTCACCGGTCCCGAGTTGTCGGACCATGCCAAGGCCGGTGTAGTTGACTCTGGGGGAGTGGGACTGGTGTTCTCGACGATCGCCGTCTCCGATGGCATCTCTATGGGGCATGAGGGGATGCGGGCTTCACTCGTCTCCCGTGAGGTGATCGCTGATTCGGTCGAACTTGTCATGCATGCCGAGCGCTTCGATGCCCTGGTGGCCATCGCCGGTTGCGACAAGTCGCTTCCCGGCATGCTGATGTCGGCCGCTCGTTTGGACCTGCCCGCGGTCTTCCTCTACGGAGGATCGAGCTTGCCCGGCCGTTATCAAGGCAGGGACATCTCGATAGTCGACGTTTTCGAGGGCATCGGCGCCGAGTCCGACGGTCGGATCTCGGCGGAGGATCTTCTCGAGATCGAACGGGCGGCGTGCCCCGGCGCCGGGTCATGTGCGGGCATGTTCACCGCCAACACGATGGCGTCGGTCGGCGAGGCGATCGGAATGTCGCTGCCGGGCTCGGCCACTGTGCCCGCCATCGATCCCAGACTCCGTGATTTTGCCCGTCGCTCCGGGGAGGCGGTCATGGCGTTGCTCGAGTCGAGGGTGACCCCGAGGCAGATCATGACCCGTCCCGCCTTCGAGAATGCCATCACCACGGTGATGGCCCTCGGCGGATCGACCAACGCCGTGCTTCACCTTCTGGCGATTGCCAACGAGGCCGATGTGTCTCTCGATCTCGAAGACTTTGATCGCATTTCCCGGAGGACACCTCACCTGGGGGATCTGAAGCCCTTCGGGCGCTATCACATGGTCGATCTCGACGGGATTGGGGGTATCCCGGTGGTCCTCAAGGCGTTGCTCGACGAGGGTCTCCTCGATGGCGATGTGCTGACAGTCACCGGCCAGACGATGGCAGAGAACCTTGTCGACATCGTGGTGCCCGATGATCAGGACGTGATCATGGATCCGGCAGAGCCATTGGCCGCAGAGGGCGGGATCGCCATTCTCGGAGGGAACCTCGCCATCGATGGCGCCGTGGTCAAGGTTGCCGGTGTCGCCCTGGACACCTTCGAGGGACCGGCCCGTGTCTTTGCGGGTGAGCAGGCAGCGCTCGATGCTCTGTTCAGCCATCAGATCACCCACGGCGACGTCGTGGTAATCCGGACCGAGGGCCCCATAGGGGGTCCCGGGATGAGGGAGATGCTTCAGATAACCGCCGCGATGAAGGGCGCCGGACTCGGCCAGGATGTCCTTCTCATCACGGACGGGCGTTTCTCGGGAGGGACGACGGGGCTGTGCATCGGTCATGTCGCTCCGGAGTCGGAGGTCGGCGGTGTCCTCGGTCTGGTCGAGGAGGGTGACCGCGTTCGCGTCGACATCCCGGCTCGATCACTCGATCTCCTGGTGGACGATGCCACCCTCGAGGAGCGGCGCGGACGCTGGAGTCCACAGCCTGCTAGATACCCGAAAGGTGCTTTGGCCAAGTATGCGCGTCTGGTGGGTTCGGCGAGCAACGGTGCAGTAACGGGCTAGGTTTCTGGTGTGAGTCAGTCGCAGGAATCTGATGGCAAGGGGTTTATCGGTCGGGCAGCCACCGCTGCTTCCGATCGGGTGCTCGAACTTGTCGATCCGAATCTCGTTCTCGACCACATCGACGTCAACGCCCTCCTCAACAAGGTGGACGTCAACGATCTGCTCGATCGTGTCGATATAGACAGACTGCTGGAACGGGTGGATGTGGACGCGTTGATGGCTCGAGCCGACATCGACGCCCTGCTGGACCGTATCGATATCACCAAGATCGTGGAGCGGGCCGGCATTCCCGAGATCGTGGCCGAGAGCACGAGTCATCTCGGTGGATCGGCATTGGACCTCTTCCGCAGACCACTCGTGGGTCTGGACGAGATTCTCTTCCGGGTCCTCAACCGCCTGGTGCGTCGTAACCCGGGTGAATTCCCCACCGGTCCCGGCGACCTGGTGGACTGGGTCGATCAGCAGAAGGGCGAAACGGAGGCAATCAAGACCGGTCGGTATGCCGGTCCGCTGACTCGACTGCTCGCCGTGATCCTGGACACCTTGATCGTGACCGCGACCTTTGCCCTGATCATTGGGGGTGTCGAATTTCTGATTGAGCTCTTTGATCCCGGCTTCACCCTTCCGGTGAATCCGGGTCTTTGGTATGGCGTGACCCTTGCTACCTGGGCGTTCACCTATCTGTGGTTTAACCTGGCGATTTTCGGCAAGACCCTCGGCAAGGCGATTCTGGGGGTGAGGGTGGTCGGTTCGGACGGAACACTCGTGTTGCAGGGACGCCAGGCCCTCGTTCGCGCCATCACCTACCCGCTGAGCTTCGTCATATTTGGCCTCGGTCTGGTCGGGGTCGTGTTCGGGAGAGAACGCAGGGCCTGGCACGACCACTTCGCCGGCTCGGCCGTCGTCTTTGTCTGGGGGAGCCGGACCGCGGCAATGCCGACGCCGCTCGCTCGATTCCTGGAACGCCG
>JAPUJM010000095.1 GCA_027296205.1 Actinomycetota bacterium | reverse complement strand
GGAGGCGCATGCGTCGCCGCCTTCGAGCAATTGATCGAGTCAGGCTGGATCGGGTCCGAGGAGACGGTCGTGCTGTTCAACACCGGGGCGGCGGCCAAGTACCTCTGAGTGGTGGCAATAGCAGCTGGGCGGCCCGCTCTTTCACCACCTCGCTGATATCCAGCCTCCGGACCGTGCGTAGCGCAGGGATCAGTGATAACCCGGCTGTCACCAGCATGGCCACAGCCAACAACACAATGTTCAAAGGTTTCATGCTGAAGTCCAAACTGAGCACATCGGATGAGAATGAGCCAGAGCGCCTCGATCCCGTCCCGCCACGTGAGCTAGGTTCCGCCACATGCCAACCACAGAAACTCCGGTCCTGGTAACCGGTGCCACCGGGTTTGTGGCCGCCGAAATCGTCAAACAACTCCTCGAGGCCGGGTATCGGGTCAGGGGCACGACCCGTGATGTGGCGAGGTCAGAAGCGGATGGCCATTTGGCCGCGCTGTCTGGAGCCGGCGAGCGCCTCGAGTTGCTCGAGGCCGACCTGGTCGACCCCGGCGCATTCGACACAGCAGTGCTGGGTTGTGAATACGTGATCCACACAGCCTCACCTTTTGTTCTCGACGTGGAAGACCCGCAGCGAGACCTCGTCGACCCGGCAGTGAATGGCACGACGTCGGTGTTGGAGTCAGTGTCAAAGACCGAGGGTGTGCGGCGCGTGGTGTTGACATCGTCTTTCGCCGCCATGTCGGGGGAGCCAAAGGACAGCCCGTGGAGCGAAGACGACTGGAACGATGTCTCTTCCCTCGACTCTGGCGCGTACGCCTACTCGAAGACGATGGCTGAACGAGCGGCCTGGGATTTCATGGGTGACAACGACCGCTCCTTTGACCTCGTCGTTATCAACCCGACCGGTGTCATCGGGCCCTCGATCGTGCCCCGCCTGAACCAGAGCCACTCTGTGTTTGTCTCCGCTACCAACGGGGAGATTCCGGGAATCATCGACCTGAGTTTTCCGATCGTCGACGTGAGGGATGTCGCCAAAGCGCACATCCTGGCAATGGAGAACCCGGGGGCCGCCGGACGCTATCTGTGCTCGGCGGAGACGCGGAGCATGCGGCAGAACTTCGAGCTGCTCAAAGAGGCCGGCTTCGGCGAGAGGTACAAATTGGCGTCCTTGCCACTCGACAATGCTCTCGGGAGCGTCTTGGTGAGGCTGGTGTCCCGCACTCAACCCCGGGGCACCCGAGACTTCGTCAGACGCTCGTTGGGACGCAATTACGAGCTCGACAGGTCGAAGATCAGGACCGAGTTGGGTTTGGAGTTCCGCGACGCCGACCAAACGGTCATCGACACAATGACCAGCCTCGAAAACTGGGGGCACCTCGGCAAGAAGACCAAAGTTGGTGCAGCACCCAGCCGGCGGTAGCATCCCCGACTTCACCTCGAATCTGCCTACCCCCACATGCGTCAACCCCACATCTATGCGCTGAGCGCCGCCCTCCTCCTCACGATCGCCCTGCTCTTCGTGGTGGTTGGCGACCCGACACCGGAGTCTGGACCGGTTGACACGTCGCCGGCCCTGGCAGGTGAAGTCGCATCGACCACGACCACGATGGACCTCGATCTCTCCGATGGGGTAACGAAACCCCAGGTGCTGTCGGAAGTCGAAGTAGCGCTGATCCAAGAGGCGGCAAACACATCGACCACTACGACCGTCACGACCACCACGATCGTCACCACGACAACGGCACCAGCCAAGGAGTCGAGCACCTCAGCGCCGACGACGACCGCTCCCGCCGCTACCACCACCACCCAACCTCCCTCCCCCAAGGGAGAGTTTCGGTCGGACTACGAGTCAGACTTCCATGGACGGATCAACTCACTTCGTGGATCGAACGGGCTTGCAGCCCTTGCCCGAAACGGCTCACTCGACGCACGAGCCAGAGACTGGGCCAAGACGATGGCTGAGTCGGGGTCACTCAAGCACTCCAACATCGGTTCGTTGGTCCCGCCCTGGTCGGCTGCAGCGGAGAACGTTGGCAAGGGCGGCAGCGTCTCATCGATCTTCGGTCTGCTCAAGGGAAGCAGCGGCCACCTCGCCAACATGCTCGGCAATTACACCGACGTCGGAATCGGAGTGTGGCGAGACTCCAGTGGGACAATTTGGACGGTGCACGTCTTCACTCGCTGAAGTTCGACAGCCACCCATGACCGATCAAGGGTGAATCGAACACGTAGGCTCCGCGGATGGCCGAACTCAAGACCCAACCCAACGACGGGGACGTCGATGCCTTCATCGCGTCGGTCGAGAACGACAGACGACGACGTGACGCAGCCACGATCAAAGAGACAATGACCCGGCTCAGCGGAGAACAGCCGCAGATGTGGGGTACCTCGATCGTGGGCTACGGGACCTATGGCTACCGGTCGGGAGCAGGCGAGGAGAGTTCCTGGTTCAAGATCGGCTTCTCCCCACGGAAGCAGGCGCTGACGCTTTACATCATGAACGGATTCGGCGAGTACGAGGGACTCCTGTCCAACCTGGGCAATCACAGCCTCGGCAAGTCCTGTCTCTATATCGAGAACCTGGAGAATGTCGACGCCGAGATCCTCGACAAACTGATCACGAACTCGCTGGCGCACATCGATGCCGCCATCGAAAAGGGATTCGAAGGAACCATGCCGGTCGGAGAGAGCACCTAGCCGACCCATCGACCCACCGATATAGGCTCAGCTGATGGATCTCAGCGAATACCGGGGCCTTTTCGACCTCACCGGCAGGACTGCCGTCGTCATTGGCGCCGGTAGCGGCATAGGCCGGGCGGGAGCAGAGGCGATGGCCGCCCACGGTGCCGATGTGGTCTGCGGCGACCTGTCCGGGGATGCGGCGACTGCCGTTGCTGACCGAATCAACGAGCAGGGGGGCAAGGCGCGGAGTGCCGTGGTCGACCTTGGGGATGGCGCGTCGATCGAGAGCCTCTATGACAGTGTCGACCGACTCGACATCATGGTGACAACGCCGGCGATCAACGTCCGCAAGCGTCTTCTCGACGTCACCGAGGAGGAATTCGAGAGGGTGGTCGCCCTCAATCTGATCGGCAATTTCCGAGCCGTGAAAGGGGCGGGGGCCCGCATGGCCGAACAGGGTGCAGGCTCGATCGTCGTGGTGTCCTCGATTCGGTCCCAGGTGGTAGAACCGGGTCAGGGTGTCTATGCCGCCACCAAGGCCGG
>JAPUJM010000094.1 GCA_027296205.1 Actinomycetota bacterium | reverse complement strand
TTGCAAAGCAGCGAGGGCTGCTCCCGGAGGACGCCCAAAGACCATGACAAAAGACTGCGATGAGGCACTCGAGAACCTCTATCTGTACCTCGACTCAGAGCTCGACTCGGTCACCTCGGCGAGGATCCGCTCTCATCTGGAGGATTGCCGGGGATGTGGACCTCAGTTTGATTTCGAGGGACGGCTCAAGGCCGTGGTCAAGGAGCGTCTCCACGAGGATGTGCCCGACGACGTCGTCGACAGGGTTCGGGCCGCTATTCGCGAAGAATCCGCAGCCAATCTTCAGTAGCTCGCCACCACGCCGGCCCTTCGGTAGGCTGCCGTCCATGAAGAGATCCGGTCGCATCAGCGCGGTTTTGGTTGCAATCGCCGCCCTGTGCGTGCTGATGGCGGTACCTGCCGTCGCCCAGGATGAGGAAGAGACCACGGAGCCCACCACTATTTCGGAGAGCTCCGGTCTCGAGCCCGCGGTCCCGATCCCGGATGAGGAACCGTTGGAGGCGGTGCCCGACTGGACATATCGTTACATGATTCCGACCACCCTCGCCCTTGCCGCTGTGATCATTCTTCTCACCTCGATCCGGTATTTCACCGACGTCGTCCGCAAGCGGTATCGAATCGTCGAAGAGTGACTTCTTCGCGACCCAGCACCGGTCGTATCGTCGGGAAAATCGCAGGCACATACCCGCTGGCCGAGACCTATCACACCGCTGCCCTCTCCGCGGAGATGCAGCGTCTCACCGTGCAGGTGTCGGAAATCGTCCCGGAGGCGACCGGTCTCCGACTGCCGGGGTCGCCGGAAACCACTGTGATCGGCCGCACGGAGTGGATCGAACGCAATCTCGCCTCGTTTGCCCACCTCACCGAGCCGGCGCGCCGGCAACTCGAAGAGCGGATGGCCGAGTCTGGCCTGGCGGGTCAGCGCGCAGCGTCGGTGGCCGGGACGCTCATGCAGGCCGAGACGAGGGCTGTTCTCAGCATCCTCTCCCGCAAGGTGCTCGGCCAGTACGAGCTGGTTCTCCCCACCGGTGAAAGCGGCGACACTGTTGCCTATGTCGGTCCGAACATCATGCAGATCGAGCGAACTCATCAGTTCCGCCCCTCGGAGTTTCGTTTCTGGGTGGCCCTACATGAACTGACCCACCGAGCGCAGTTTCAGGGCGTTCCCTGGTTGAGGGACTACTTCCTCTCCCTGGTCACCGAACTGGTCGACCAGTCAGAACCTGAGCAGGGGCGGCTTCGTCGGGTGATGGACGAACTGAACCAGCGCAAGACTGCCGGCAGGTCTCTGATTGATGAGCGCGGGCTGTTCGGTCTGTTTGCTTCCCCGGAGCAAAACGCTGTCCTTGACAGAGTTCAAGCTCTCATGTCCCTCCTCGAAGGCCACGGTCACGTTGTCATGGACCGGGTTGGAGCCGAGCATCTCCGCTCACAGAAACGGATGAGCCGCGTACTCAAGGGTCGACGCCAGGACAAGAGGACGGCCACGTTCTTCCGACTGATCGGGCTCGAGATGAAGATCAAGCAGTACAAGGCGGGGGAGCGCTTCGTTCTCTCCGTGGAGCGCGAAGCGAGTTGGGAGACGATCAACCTTGCCTTTCGCGGGGCCTCCAGCCTCCCCACGCTCGCTGAAATCGAGAACCCGGGCCAATGGCTGGATCGCGTCGCCTGACCGAGTTGGTCAAGGCGGTCTCGGCCAGGCTCCACGTTCCCGACGGACCTCTGGTGGTCGCTCTATCGGGTGGCGCAGATTCCGCCACGTTGTTGTACCTGTGTGCTGACCTGAGAACACAGACCCGGGCCCTCCACGTCAACCATGGATTGGCCCACTCCGACATGATGGAGTCAGCAGCTGTTGACGTCGCACAAAGACTCGGGATCGATCTCGATGTGGTGACGGTGACGGTTGAGGAGGGGCCGTCCCCCGAAGGCCAGGCTCGCCGTGCCCGCTATTCGGCCTTTGCCGATAAGACCAGTGAGGGAGAGAGGCTTCTCACCGGACACACCCGTGACGACAGCGTCGAGACGACCCTCATGAACCTGGTCAGGGGAACCGGGCCACGGGGTCTCGAGGGCATCCCGTCCTACCGATCTCCCAATATCTACAGGCCGATGCTAACGATCACTCGCAACGAGACCCGAGAGATCGCCGCCCTCGCTCTTCTGGGGTTTGTCGATGACCCCATGAATGACGACCCCACATTGACCCGCAACATCGTTCGCTCTCAGGTAATCCCGTTGCTTTCCACCCTCAACCCTCGTCTTGCGGACTCGGTGGCACGGTTGTCGGCGGCCGTGACAGCGGACAGCTTCTACCTGGATCGGGCCGCCGCCCAGATTCCCCTCCAGGTCGGCGATGGCTCGGCGGCGGTTGCCGTCGGGGATCTCCTGGCGGCACCGGGACCGGTGGCCGACCGGTTGCTGAAGACGCTCCTCACCCACGTTGTCGGCCACCGAGGTGTGACCGCCGAGACACTGGAGCGAATTTGGTCCGTCGCCCGGGGCTCAACCGTCAGTCAAGACATCTCATCCGGAGTCGTCGTGGAGCGAAGAGACGCCATGCTCGTCGTCGAGGCTCCGAAGAAGTGGGCGGATGTCCGGGTCGTCTCTCTGATCCCCGGCAGACATCGGTCCGGCCGCGTCGAGTTCGACGTCCTCTCACACGGTGGCATATGCAGAGTGGCCCCACTCAGCGCATGGTCGGCGATCTTTCCGGCCGACACCAGGTTGGCAGCCGGGTCCGATGGGGTGGTGACCGCAAATGGAGAGCCGGCCTGGACGCCAGGGGAGAAGCGTCTGCCCGTCGCCTGGTACGAGCCGGGTTCGGTCGGCTACCTTTCTATCTTCGCCAAAGAGGTAACTGGATGGACATCAAACCCCTGATCACAGCCGAGCAGATCGATGACAAGCTCAGGGAGATCGGTAAGCAGATCACTGAGGACTATGCCGGCAAGGAGGTCTTGCTGGTTGGAGTGCTCCGTGGAGCGTTCATGGTGATGGCCGACCTGGCCCGTCATATCGACCTGCCTTGCGAGTTCGACTTCATGGCCGTCTCGTCATACGGGGCGTCGACGCAGACTTCGGGTGTGGTGAGGATCCTCAAGGATCTCGATGAGGAAATCCAGGGACGCCATGTCATCATTGTCGAGGACATCATCGACTCCGGTCTAACCCTGAACTACCTGATGAAGAGTCTCCGGGTGCGCAGGCCCGAATCTCTGGAGATCGCAACACTGCTCCTGAAAGAGGGGATTCAACGGGTTCCCATCGAGGTCAAGTACATCGCATTCAAGATCGGCCCCGAATTCGTGGTCGGATACGGGCTTGACTATGCGGGCAAGTATCGAAACCTTCCTTATGTGGGCGTCATCGGGGACGATTCATAGGAGGGTGGGGTTCGACTATCCGACTTCCCGGCGTAGCATTGAGACTCAACCCTTCTTCAATCTGAGGTCTTTGTGAGCCGCACTCTCCGAACACTGGTGATCTACGGGATGTCGATCATCCTCGTCGCCATCCTCTTCTCGTGGTGGTTCGATCAGGTGTCCGCCCCCGAAGAGATCGACATTTCCCAATTCGTGGAGAATGTCGAGGATGGCACGTACAGCAAGGTGGTTCTTCTCGGGCGCTCTCGCCAAGCCGGGGGCCGTCTGACCGGTAGTACCGCTGAAGAGGGTGTATTCGAACACATTTCCAACTACGTCGAGGGCTTCGAGCTCCAGTTGACGGCCATCATCGAGGAATCGGGTACTCCCTGGTCTACCGACCCTGAGCCTGCCGGTTTCTGGGAGATTCTCATCGGCTTCCTCCCATGGCTCTTCCTGCTCGGTTTCATGGTCTTCATCTTCATGCAGATGCAGGGTGGCGGGAATCGTGTCATGCAGTTCGGCAAGTCCAAAGCGAAGCTGGTCACCAAGGACCAGCCCAAGGTCACATTTGATGACGTTGCCGGTCTCCTCGAGGCCAAAGAGGAATTGGAGGAGATCAAGGACTTCCTGGCCAACCCGGACCGCTATCGGCAAATGGGGGCGAAGATTCCCAAAGGTGTTCTTCTTTTCGGGCCTCCGGGCACCGGAAAAACTCTCCTTGCCAAGGCTGTAGCCGGTGAAGCCGGAGTCCCATTCTTCGCAATATCGGGCTCAGAATTCGTCGAGATGTTTGTCGGTGTCGGCGCCGCCCGAGTTCGAGACTTGTTCGAACAGGCCAAGCAGACCGCTCCCGCGATTGTCTTCATTGACGAAATCGATGCCGTAGGTCGTCATCGAGGCGCGGGTCTTGGCGGTGGTCACGACGAGAGGGAGCAGACGCTCAACCAGCTGCTCGTCGAGCTCGATGGCTTCGAAGGCAACAGCGGTGTGATTGTCATGGCTGCCACCAACCGGCCTGACATCCTCGATCCGGCGCTACTCCGCCCCGGCCGGTTCGACCGCCAGATCGCCGTCGACGCCCCCGATATAGAAGGTCGAGCTGCCATTTTGGCTGTCCATTCCAAGGGTAAGCCTCTGGCAGACGAGATCGATCTCGAGGTGCTGGCCCGTCGCACTCCGGGCTTCACTGGAGCCGACCTGGCCAACCTGATCAACGAGGCGGCGCTGCTGGCTGCGAGAAAGCATGCGAAAGAGATCACAATGGTCGAGCTCGAAGAGTCCATCGACCGTGTCATCGCGGGCCCGGAGCGGAAGTCCAAGGTGATGAGTGAGGATGAGAAGAAGGTCATCGCCTACCACGAGACGGGGCACGC
>JAPUJM010000093.1 GCA_027296205.1 Actinomycetota bacterium | reverse complement strand
GAGGATCGGTTCTGCTCACGGAATCCCCGATTCGGCCACCAACGGCGCGACCCAGGTGGAGCGTCCCGACTACATGCCGTTGCTCGAGCCGCCCGACTTCTTGGTTCGCGACGGTGAGACGATCGACCTCGGTGATGGTCGGAGCCTCCATGTGGTGCACACCCCCGGCCACGAACCGGCCCATATATGTCTGCGTGACAGCCGCACTGGCATCCTCTTCTCCGGTGACCACATCCTCCCTCGGATCTCCCCGGTGATCATGTACGACCTCGATCTCGGAGACGTGTTAGACGATTACCTCGGCTCGTTGCAGAGGTTGATCGCCATGGACCTGGGCGTCACCTACCCGGCACACGGAACCCTCATCGACCACGGCGGCGAGAGAGCCAGGCAGATCCTGCTGCATCACGACCGGCGACTCCTCGACATGGCCGAGCTGGTCCGGGCTGAGGACACCACGGCGTGGAAAGTGATGCTCAAGTCATTCCGGCCCAACCTCGATGCGCTCCAGTCGCGTCTCGCCTTCCTGGAGACCATCTCCCACCTCGAACATCTTCGACTCACCGGTCGGATCCAGGACGAGGAGAGGGATGGAAAGGTGATCTACCGGGCCTGAGCCACGTAATAGGTTGGCATGTTCGGCTACATGGACGAGTATGTGACCGGTAGAGGTGTGCGCCGTTCGCACGATGAAGGAGTTCTTTGATGATGTTTGCCTATCTGGACGCCGGCTCGGGAAGCCTCATTCTCCAAGCGGTGCTTGGTGGAATCGCCGGAATGGTCGTCGCGTACAAGGCGTGGAGGGCAAGGATGCTCGGACGCAAGGCGGCGGCCCAAGAGTCAGAGAATGCAAGCTCCGCTGACGAGTCGGCACTCACCTCCGAGTCGTAACCCCAATGGTCGCGGCCGATCCGGGCTCTTTTCGGGACCCGGCGTCCCGGGTCGTCCACGACGGCAATCGCGTCCTCCGTCTTCTCGACGAGCGGGGGCTGGAAGCATGGCAAGCACTCAAAGCCACCTCCTTCTTCGAGAAAGCCGTCGCCGACGGCCGACTGATACAGACGGAGGAGACATCGGACTTCCCGGCAGACGCAGCCGGCGCGCTCGAGCATCAGCGACTGTCTCTCATCACTTATCCCTACGAGTGGACCTTCTCGATGTTGAAGGACGCTGCTCTCCTCCAACTCGATCTTCTCGCCGACGCCCTCGCCGACGGCATCACCATCAAGGACGCAACCCCGTTCAACATCCAGTTCGTCTCGGGAAGGCCGATCTTCATCGACGTTGGATCCTTCGAGGCGTACCGGTCCGGGGAGCCTTGGATCGGATACCGGCAGTTCACCCGTCAGTTTCTCTTCCCGCTGATGTTGAGGGCGTGGGTAGGTCTCCCGTACCAACCGTGGCTGCGCGGCGACATGGAGGGCCCGACTGCCGGCGAGATGAAACTACTGCTCTCAACAGGACAACGACTGCGGCCCGGCGCCCTGATGCACGTCTCCCTGCAGGCTCGCATGGAGGACCGAATGTCTGGCGCCGCCGTCCGGGAGGAGCTCAAGGACGCCGGCTTCAGCGTTGATCTCATACTCGCCAACGTCCGGAAACTGAGAAGTCTCGTCGAATCCCTCGAGTGGGACCACGAAGTGGAAGGCTGGTCGGATTATCGGTCTTGTGCCCACGTGGGAAGAGATCGTGACGCCAAAAGCGCGTTCCTCGAGAGCGCCCTCGAACGAGTGCGACCGGGGGTGGTCGCCGACCTCGGCGCCAATGACGGTCACTTCTCCGACATCGCCGCAGAATCGGGGGCTCACGCGGTTGCCATCGACGGCGACGAGCCGGTCCTCGATGATCTCTATCAGCGCAGCCGCGGAAAGAACATATCGATAATCGTCTCTGATCTGGCGAACCCGACACCGTCTCAAGGATGGGCCGGCAAAGAGCGACCCGGTCTTTTCGAGAGAGTGAGACCCGACGTCGTTATCGCTTACGGAGTCATCCATCACCTCATCTACACAACGAGCATTCCGCCGCGGGCAGTCATGGAGTGGTTGAGGAGTTTCGCCTGCGTCGTGGTCGTGGAGTTCGTCGCGCCCGAAGATGAGATGGTGGCAACGCTCACCGCCAACAAGCTGGCTCGGGAACTGCACCATGGACGAACCGAGAAGGAGTTTCGGGCCATCGTCGCAGAGATGTTCGACGTGCATTCGGAACGGACGCTCGAATCCGGCACTCGCATCCTGTTTGAGTTGATACCCAGGTAGAGATCGCCGCCGGGCGTCTAGCGAGTCAGGCGAGCGGGGTCCCCAACTGCGTACGAGCCAAACTCGGCGACAACCGTCAACTGATCGACGTCGGCCGGCACAAGCCGGGTCTCGATGTCGAACGAGAAGCCTGAGATGAGCAGATCGTCGCTGTCGAACCACCGAACCACGTTCTTGTTCTCCTTGTCGGGTGGGCCATAAGCAATCAGGGTCTCGCCCGCGAACACGTAGACCATGTCGGCTGTCTCGTTCCGGGTGATATCAGCGGCCCATCCCGCAACCGTCCAGCCACTATCGGTCGATGCCACTTTGTCCACCTGGATCCGGCGACTGCCCTCAGTCCGGATCTCGAGGAGATGCCCATCGTTGGAGACCAGTTCGAGAGACAAGACATCTGCTGAGCCTGAGACCCAGCCACCTCCGTCGACGGGCACGAGAATGTCGATCTCGTTGTGCCCATCCACCAGGAGCTCCTCGTTGATCATTCCCCGGATTGCCCCTCCACCCGAACTATCCCGGGAGACAAACCCGACGCCCCCAACACTTCCGTTCACGATCAGAAGCAGATCGTTCGATGTGACTTCGGGGGGAAGCTCGATACGACCTGTCAGGAGTGTCTGGACCACTCCTGTGCCCATGTCGAGCTCTGCCAGGGAGGCGCCATGCTCGAGAGACCAGCGCAGTTCGTCGCTGTCGTTGACGGTGAGCCCATCCACCGACCGACCCACGAGTGCCTGATACGGGCCAACACCGGCGACTCCGGCCCAACTCGATTGATCGGGGACCCAGGCGTAGTTTCGATTCACCTGATCGAACAGAACGCTGAGCTCGGTATCGGCGCCATCGCCGTTACAGCACCAGCGCACCGGCTCGTGAGCCCGGTCGATACCTTCCAGGTGGAGCAATGAGACACCATCGAACGTCCACGTCGCAGAGATATCCAGGACCTCAGCAATCGTTGGCATGATGTCAATCCCGAAGACCGGCTCGTCTCTGACCTCTCCGGCCGTCTGGTGGGGATACTTGACGAACAGCGGAACCCGATAGAGATCGTCACGATTGTCGTCGTATGGCCAGCGCCGATGCTCGCCTGGCACGAACGATGCACCGTGATCGGCGACGACCACAATCATCGTCTCGTCCCAGGTGCCGGTCTCGTCGAGTTTGTCGAAGAGTCGACCGAGCATGGTGTCGAGGAATCCGAGTTGATAGAGATGACGTTGGAACCCCATGAGAGCCGGCTCCGAGTCCAGGGCCCAGCGCCCATTGCCCTCGACACCCTCGACCTCGGTGTACTCCTCGGGTCGGTCGTAGTGGGTGCCGCTCGGGTTTATCTCCCAGGGCACGTGGGGGGCCTGAAGATGGGCATAGCTGAGTGTTGGCGAGCCGTCTGCGTCGATGCCGTCCGTGATCCGCTGCATCCAGTCGACCCACCTGGCCCTGGTTCCCGATGGAGGAACCGGCAGGCCCTCTATCTCAACGGCTTCACCGGTGGGCGCGCTGGTCTGCCCGAGAAACCCCTTCCAGGCATTGTCGATGCTGGGCAGATTCTCCCGCAGCACGATCGGGAGGGAAAGATGGCCGAAGACCACGCCGACATCTTGAACCAGCGCGCTGAATCGGGCCGGTGCCCGTCCTGCGTAGTCGGGGCAAATATCCTCGGGGCACATGTCGGTGACCCATTCGATGACATGCATCTCATAGATATTGCCCAGCAATGTGAACAGGTTGTCGGGATGATCGACCGACGAAGGGCTCATCCCCTTCTCTCCAAGGACTCCCGTGAGGATCGCCGGGACGCTCTGGGTCGTCGCGATCGAACTCGACAGCGCATTCCGATACCACGTGCCCTCCCGTTCCAAACGAGCGAAATTGGGAAAGAGGTCGGCGTTGACGCTTCCGGTCTGGTCCATCACCGAGGCCAGCGGCATCTCATCCAATTGGATGATCACGAGCGGAGCCGGATTGGCGACTTCGACGGTGGTGTCCGCAGTCTCGAGCTCTGTCCAGATCAGTCGCGCCGACGCCGAGGTCGCCACGAACATGATCATCACCAGCGGAAGTGCAATCGCAAACCACGCGAGCACACCCTCGAATCGACGAACCATGAGAACCACGACCACCGTGACGCCAACGGCCAAGGCAATGGCGGGGATGGTGTTGTCGGGCAGGACCTGTCGGCTGATCACGAGTCCCATGGCTACTGCCAAAACGCCGACCATCGCCTTGTAGGCGATATCGGGAGCGCGACCGCCGATCCGATCTGTGACCCAGAGAATGACCAGAGCCACGGCAGGCACGGCGAGGATGATCAGCAGCCCGAAGAGGACGATTTCTCCGGGGGTGGTCCGATTGGCCACAAACACCTCCGGATTGCGGCCATAGATGTCGAGAAGCGGCGCGGCAAAGGCAGCGACGCTCAGACCACAAATCACGAGAAGTCTTCGCCAGATTCGGTTTTGCTCGTTTGGTCCCGAAACCACCACAGAAAGTTAATTGGCCGCGACCGCAACCTGACATGTCAACGTGATTTCGACCCGTACAATTCGCCCATGCGTCCCATGAGTCGACGAGCCCGCCGCGGAAGCGCCGGTGGAGAGGAATCCGATCTTCCACTGAGAGGGCAGATCGGTCAGCTGACAGAGCTCTTCGGGTTTCTCCGTCCCTATCGGTGGTGGCTGGCAATCGCGGTATTCGGGGTCACGGTCGCATCCGCGTTGGGCCTCGTCTTCCCGCTGATCATGGGCGGGCTTGTTGACACTGCCATCGGAGATGAAACCACCGCTGAAAGCCTCGATCGGCTGGCCCTCGTCCTTCTGGGGGTCTTCTTGGCTCAGGCCGCTTTCAACTACGTCCGCTCCTACGCAGTTGCCATTGTCGGTGAAGGTGTGGTCGCTGACCTGCGACGCACGGTCTACGAGCGCATCATCCGACTTCCGGTTCCCTTTTTCGACAAGAGACGGACCGGCGAGATCACGTCGCGCCTGACTTCGGACGCGTCGGTGATTCAGGGAACCGTGTCCACGGCTGTGGCGCAAACGTTGTCCCAGGGCATCACACTCGTTGGAGGCGTCGCTCTGATGCTGGTGCTGAGCCCGAGGCTCACGCTGACCGTGCTCACCTTTCTTCCCGTCGCGATTCTTGCCGCCGCGTTCTTTGGTCGCCGTCTCAATCGCATCTCGACCGTTTTTCAGGACGAGATCGCGTCGGCGAACGCTTTTGCCGACGAGACCATCGCCTCGATAAGAGTCATCAAATGGTTCTCCGCCGAAACGGACGCAACCAACCGGTACCACCAGGGGATCGGCCGGTCCTACCAGGTCGCCCTGAAACGAGCCCGGTTGCGAGCATTGTTCGTCCCCGGTGTCACTTTCGTCGGGTTCGCAACCCTGGCCTTGGTCCTCTGGGTTGGCGGTCGACAGGTGCTGGCAGGCTCGATGACCGCTGGCCAACTGGTCTCATTCCTGTTGTACACCCTTACCGTGGCCGGAGCGATCGGAACGTTCACCGGCATCTACTCACAACTACAGGAGGCGCTTGGCGCCTCCCGCCGCATATTCGAGTTTCTCGGTATGCCCGTCGAGATCCACGAGCCCACCCGGCCTCAGGTCCCATCGCATCGGGAAGGCTCGGTTCGTCTGGAGTCGGTGAGTTTCAGTTATGAGGGACGTGACAGCGCGGTACTGCGGGAGATCGACCTGACGTTGGCCCCCGGTGAGATGATGGCCCTGGTGGGCCCATCTGGTTCCGGCAAGTCGACGATCACACAGCTGATACCCCGCTTCTACGACCCCACCCGTGGCCGGGTTCTCGTGAATGGTGTGGATGTGAAGAACCAGTCGCTGACCGATCTACGGGCTCAGATGGCGGCTGTCCCCCAGGAAGTGCAGCTTTTCTCAGGGACAATCAGCGAGAACCTCCGCATATCCAAGCCCGAAGCGACAGCCGATGAGCTTGTCGACGCGGCCACCGCTGCCAATGCCCACGAGTTCATCACCGAATTCCCCGACGGCTACGAGACCGTGGTGGGAGAGCGTGGAATCCAACTTTCGGGGGGTCAACGGCAACGAGTCGCCATCGCTCGAGCACTTCTCGCCGATCCGCGCATTCTCATACTCGACGAGGCAACGAGTTCGTTGGACGCCGAGTCGGAAGGTCTGGTTCAACAAGCTCTACAGCGATTGATGATCGGACGGACGACTCTCGTCATTGCCCATCGTCTCAGCACCGTGCGCGCCGCGGACCGTCTGGTCGTCATCTCCGATGGACGAGTCGTGGAGGAGGGGGCGCACGATGATCTCGTCGCAGCCGGCGGGGTTTATGCCCGACTCCTGGAGCGTCAACTCTCGACCTGAACCGCTTGTGACGGAAGCCGAGATCGCGTTTGATCGATACCCGTTTCCGGATGCCGGATCAGTCCACGTCGGGCAGGGCGAGGCCGATGATCCACCCGACCACCGAGATCACGACCGAACCCCAGAAGGTGGCCCAAAAGAAGCCTGTGGAGGTCAAACCGAGGTCGAGAACGCTGGGACCTGACAACCAGACAACCAACTGAAGCACCAACGCGTTGACGATCAGCAGGAAGAGCCCAAGAGTCACAATTATGAACGGAATGCTGAAAAAGGTGATAACCGGCCTGGCGAAGGCGTTGGCCAATCCCATGATGGCGGCGACGATCAGGAACTCCCACCAGACACCCGAGAACTCGAGTCCGCCGACCAGCCAGACGGCCACCCCAAGTGAGGCAGCGGTGCTCAGAAGAATGACTACGAATTTCATCCGGGCGACCCTACCGATCGCGTTGCGCGATGCGCCGGCTAGCAACGATTGCAACCAGGTCCGACGGGGCATCTTCTCCGTGGTCGGCCATCCCCCGAGGCCACGCATCCCGGTAGCTTGGTGACGATGAAAATGAGCGTCACCAGGGAAATCGCCCGTCCCGCCGATGAGGTGTTCGATTACCTGGCCGACGTCTCCAACAACCCGTCATGGCAGAAGGGCATGCAATCCTGTGAGTGGACCTCAGAACCACCGGTCGAGAGCGGGTCCACATATTCCCAACATGCCCGGTTCATGGGCAAGAACATCAAATCCTCGTTCGTCGTCACCGAGTTCGAGCCGGGTCGACGGATCGCCATCGAGACCGTGGAGTCCACCTTCCCGATCCAGGTAGAACGTCGGGTGGAGTCGACCGGCCCCGACTCATGCCAGGTATCGGCTGATATCGGTGGGGGGCCCGACAAAGGCGTTGCCAGGCTGCTGGCGCCGATCATGACCCGGGTGGCTCAGAAGTCGGTCGATCGTGACTACGACCGGTTGGTCGAGCTACTGGAGGCCTCGTCAACCAGCACCCCGACCGAGAACTCACCTTCGGAGTAGGTGATTGTGGCCGCTCGGGAAGCGGCCATGAGATCGGACTCGGCCTCTCTCAAGAGCTCAATCGACTCATTGCCCGCCGAGACCGAGATGCTCTCGACCTCGGCTCGCATCGAAACCTTGGCATCAGACTTGGTGCGACGCACCGAGGACAGCACCTGACTAGTGATCTCGAGGATGGCAGTGTCGGCAGTGAGACCGTCGAACTCATCGGCCGACGGCCAACTTGCCCGATGAATCGAACCAACCTGGTACCAGCTCCACGCCTCCTCGGTGACGAAGGGAAGAAACGGCGCAAAAAGCCGGAGATACACAGCCAGCCCCATTTGGAGAGTGGCGTGTGCCGATGCCGCCTCGGGGCCCCCGCCGTAGGCCCGGGTCTTGACCAACTCCAGGTAGTCGTCGGTCCAACTCCAGAAAGAGCGCTCGGTGATCTCGAGAGCCCTGGCGTAATCGAATCGCTCGAAAGCCTCGGTGGCCTGTCCTACCACCGAGGAAAGCCCGGCCAGCATCGACCGATCGATCGGCTCCGTGATGTTGGCCGAATCGACGTCCTCGGAGAATCCGAGAGCAAAGCGTGAGGCATTGAGGATCTTGATGCCAAGTCGTCGTCCAATCTTTATGACACCGAGGTCGACGGCCGTGTCAACACCGGGCCGGCCATTGCAGGCCCAGTAGCGCACGGCATCGGACCCGTACTCCTCGAGCAAAGGGGCGGGCGTCATAACGTTCCCCTTCGACTTGGACATCTTCTTTCTGTCCGGATCGAGGATCCAACCGTTGATCGTGGCGCTG
>JAPUJM010000092.1 GCA_027296205.1 Actinomycetota bacterium | reverse complement strand
GAAGACCCGTTGGGCATGTTCTCGCGTCTCCTCGACACTTTTCCGGGTGAGGAGGTGGTCAGGATCCGTTTCGGTCCGTTCATGGACTACGCCGTGACCGGGGCCGACGCTGCCCGTCAGCTCATGTTGGGGGGTCATGACCAGCTGGTGAGACCCTGGTTCTTCAATCGGGTGTTCAAGGAGATGTCCGGACTCAACCTGTTCACGGCCAACGGGGAGGAGTGGTCGTGGCGCCGGAAGATGATCGGACCGGCCTTTCACAGTGCCGAGATCGCGGGAATGGCCGACACGATGGTGTCGATCGCGGAGCGGGTCGCCGACTCCTGGGATGCCGGGGATCGGATCGATCTGAGAGAGGAGATGACATCGCTGACCCTCGAGGTGGCCGGTCGGGCCCTGTTCGGGATCGACGTGAGGGCCGAGGATCGTGGTCGCCGGCTGGGCCTGGCGTTCGAAGGCATGATCCAATGGACCAACCATCGGGTGGAGCGCTTCATCTCGGAGCCCGTCTGGGCGCCCACGGCTCGGGCATTCCAGGCCCGGCGGGCGATTGGTGTCGTTGACGAGATCGCCGCGGAGGCGGTTGCGGAGAGAAGGGAACGGGGAGGGGAGCATCACGACCTCCTCCAGTTGCTTCTCGACTCCCGCGATGCCGAGACCGGTGTGCCTCTCCGCAATGACGAGGTGGTGTCGGAAGCCAAAGCCTTCTTCTTCGCCGGCCACGAGACCACATCCAGCGCCCTGTCCTGGGCCTGGTTGGAGTTGGCGCTTCATCCCGACGTCGGCAACGCCCTCCGGGAGGAGCTGACCCGGGTGCTCGGCGGACGATCGCCCCAACTCTCAGATCTCGAAGATCTCGATCTGACCCGTCGGATTATCGAGGAGTCGCTGCGTCTGCATCCTCCGGCGATGGTGTTGACACGGCGCACCCACGGAGCGGTGGAGGCGGGCGGCTATCGCATCCCCGGCAACCGGGGGATCCTGGTCCTGATCTATGCGATCCACCGCAACCCCAGGTATTGGGACGACCCCGACACCTTCGATCCGGAGCGGTTTACCCCGACCCGTTCCGAGGGTCGCCCGGCACACGCCTTCCTCCCCTTCGGCGAGGGGCCTCGAATGTGCATCGGGTCCAGGTTCGCCATGACCGAGGCCTGTCTGATGCTGGCAACGCTGGCTCAGCGTTGGCGATTTGAGGTCGAAGAACCGGCCGCGGTGAGACCCGACACCCGGTTCGTGCTCAAGCCTGCCCGGTTGTTGGCGAACGTTGTGGGTGATCGCTAGCCGGCTGCTCGGTCGGCCCGGCGGGCGGCGGCAACGATCCGGCGCAGCCCGGGATGATGCGCCCCCTGCCAATAGACCTTGTCGCAAGACGAGCAGAGCCGAAAGTCATCCACGTGGCGGCTGGTCCGGGGTGGCAGCCGATGGGCGATCTCCTTCTTGGCGACCGGAATCAGCCTTCCATTGCAAGCCATGCATCTGGTGAAAGGAGTGAGATGACGGGCTAGATGAAAGCGGCGGACGACCTCGGTCACCTGTTCCCGGGGGTCGGTGGCCCGGACCCAGTAACCGTGGGTGACCGGGCCGTGCTTGAGGAGGCTGACATCCCGAGTGAGGAGGATGCGTTGTTGCGAGGTCGAGATCCGCACCAGCTCGGGATCGTCCCAATCGTTCTGATAAGAAGTGTCCAGGCCCAGGAGCCGGAGGAAACGAGCCAGCCGGCCCAAATGGTTGTCGGCGACGAAACAGACGGTGCGGAGGGGCTCTGGCCGTACCTTGACGATGGGGGTGATGTCGAACGACTCGAACACCGGGAAGACGCTGACCCGGTCCCCGTCGGTCACCCGGTAGGAGAAGTCGACGGAGCGACCATTGGCTACGATCAGATCGACCTCGGTGTGGGGAATCCCGCAGGCCTCGATCATGTCCTTGACACTTCCCGGGACGTCGAAGCTGCGGGTGACCGGGCCCGACCGGAGGTCCCGGGGGAGGAAGTCCGTCAGCTCCGCGTAGAACCTGAAAGCTGCCTGGTGGGTGATCGGTCACCTCCTATCTTTGGCGTCACGACTTCGCCGACTCTCCAACATACCCATCAGAGTCTCCGAACGACCCGGACCAGACAAGGCTGGTGCGGGGTCACGGTAGGATCAGAGTCGGATCGGGAACAGTCACGGCGACCTAGGAGGATCGATGCAACACCTGCGACCACTCGAACGACGTGTGCTCGGCATGCTCGATGAGGGCGTCGCCATCGACGAGATCGGTCGCCGGATCCGGAAGAGCCCGGAGCACGTCGAGCGAATCATCGATTGGACCTCGATCCCCCGTTCGACCTTGCCCGTCCGCCGCTCGCCCAGCGCTGTTGAACGTCGTGTGCTCGCGTTGCTCGACGCCGGGGAGACCCATGAAGAGGTCGGCCAACGTTTCCGCAGAGGCGCCGACTACATCCGGCAAGTAGAAGGGTTGGCCCACTACCGGCTTGGTCTCGAGTTGCTTGGTGGGCGCCGACCGGTGCAGGAAGAGAGCTCCGCTTGACCGAGACCCGCTTGATGGTGTGGATCGACCAGGATCTGTGCACCGGTGACGGAATCTGCGAGGAGATTGCCCCGGATGTGTTCGAGGGACGGGACGACGGTCTGTGGGTCGTCAAGGAAATGGATAAGCACTTCGACTCCACCATCGTTTTCGACGACGGCGAGGGCGAGGGACACGGGCCGGAAGGATCCCGAGGCGTCGCCCGGGTGCCGGACTCGCTCATCGACGATGTCATCGAGTCGGCCGAGGAGTGCCCCGGCGAGTGCATCATGATCGAGCCTTACGACGAGCGGATCATGAGCGAGCGAGGCGTTTGAGCCGGCGAGGGAACTCCACAGCCGTTATGTGCGAGTGAGTGTTGACGCCGAGGTTATCCGTAGCGGGCACGGAGCCGGTCCTTGGCCCAGTCGCAGATCTCCCAAAGGTCAGCTACCGGTTCGCCGGTGTGAGGGATCGTGGGAAGGTAAGGCGGCGGTCCATACTCAGGGACCACCACTAGATCGGATGTGATCGATAGGTCCCACCAGGCTTCGAAAACCTCGAGGTGATTCGACCAAGACGGGTCGCGGGGATCGGGCACCTGAGGCCCCTGTTCGT
>JAPUJM010000091.1 GCA_027296205.1 Actinomycetota bacterium | reverse complement strand
ACCTCACAGCCCTCTTCCGCAACCAGTGGGGTTTCCGACCCGAGAGTGGGGAGTCTCACTCTGAGTTCAAGGAGCGTCTCCAGCCTCTGCTTCGGGAGCAACTGGCCCGGGCTCGGGCGTCCGATATCCTCACCCCACAAGTCGCATACGGTTACTTCCCGGCCAATGGTGATGGGGACGAGCTGGTCATTTGGGAGGACGAGACCCGAAACACTCAACTGTTGAGGTTGCGCTTTCCACGCCAGCTGGAAGATCCCTTCTACTGCATTGCCGATTTCTTTCGTCCAATCGAGTCAAACGAGATCGACTATGCCGCTTTCCACATAGTGACCATGGGGGCGGCGGTGTCGGCGCGGACCAAAGAGCTGTTCGACGACGACAGTTATCAGGACTATTTGCTGCTTCATGGGCTCGGCGTCGAGATGGCAGAAGCTCTGGCCGAGTACTGGCACCATCGGATTCGGACCGATTGGGGCTTTGGCGATCAGGATGGCCCGACTCTTCACGGCCTGTTCCGTCAAAAGTACCGGGGAGGCCGCTATTCCTGGGGCTATCCGGCATGCCCGGATCTCGAGGACAACATGACAGTGGCCAACCTCCTCGGCGCCGATCGTCTCGGCATCGAGGTCGGGCCCGAGACCGGATTTCAGTATCAGCCCGAGCAAACCACTTCGGCCATTATCTGTCACCACCCGCAGGCCAAGTACTTCATCGCCAGGAAGCCAAAGGAGAGCCGACTTGCTGACGCGCAGTGAGGGTTGGATCCGGATCGCGGAGGTCAATCCTCCGGAGTTGCCCAACCTGCGGCACCGCAGTCTTTCTCCGGTGTGGACCCGTGTCCTGGTCACGGACAATGTGTTTGGCAGAATCCGGGTGTCTCCGTACGCCTTCTCGGCGCGCATCACCCATGACACTCCCGACGTGCGCCCCACGGTTGTCGTCTCGACTCGCGACCGAAACATCTTTGCCATCGAATCCGAGGTGCGTGGCGCCCTGGGGAACGGGGTGGATTCCTTTCTCGTGGTGATCGGGGACACCGTTCCTCACATCGACCATTTCGCTCATCATCACGAAATCGTTGATCATCTGACCAACCTCCAAAATGACCTCCCGGACTTCGAAGTCGGGATGCCCACACGCTTCAAGGAATGGCAGTTTCGTCGGCGGATCGACCTGGGGACTCAGTTCTTCGTGGCGGGCCCTGTGATCGACCCGGACGTTGTCGAGCAACAGGTTTCCCAACTGAATCTGAGAGATGAGGATCCGCCCGTGTTCTTGATGGTGATTCCACCCTTCAGTATTGACTGGATCGACCGTATGGAGTCGATAGGAGCCGTTCCCGCGGGCGACCGGTTGAAGCAGCGTCTTGACGATCTCCCGCCCGACGTCCGACGCAAGACGGCATGGCAGATCACTTCCGAAATGGAGCGTCGGGCCCGCGACGCCGGTTGCGCCGGGGTGATCCTGATGGGGCTCAAGTTCGATTCCGTGGTGGAGGAAGCCCCGGAGGCCTGGCCCGTCCTCGACTGACGCGACTTCTTTCTTTCCTACCCATAAATTATCCAAGGCGATCCACCAACCAACCGGAGATGGCGAGGGGCTACGGGACGTCCGGCCTATGCAGAAAATGTGGGCTTGTGCCGATAGAGCCGCATGGGCATGAAGTTTCGCGCCCGAACCACGATAGGGAAACGCACCGTCGCCATGGCGGTTGGTGCGTCCCTTCTACTTGTCCTGTTCGTCGCCGGGTTGGCGTTTGCCAACTCAATCGGCGCCGCCCGTGTCGCGGAGAACGCCCGCTCCCTTCACTGGGCCAACGCCACACTCGGGACGTCGTCCTTGACCCGCGCCGCCCTGGTCCAAGCCGTCACCTTTGTCGGGCTGGAGGACCAGGGTCTCGTCACCGACGAGGACGTTGCCTACGCCACCGAGCAGGTGGTTGCCTCATACGACGAGCTGAAACATCTCGAGGACATCGCCGGCACCAGCCCATCCTCGGCCCTTCTGATCCATTTCGTGGCTGAAGTCAGCGGAGCAGTGACAGCCTTGGACGAAGGCAGAGTTGACGAAGCCCGCAACGTCGTGATCGGTGACATGGAGGGCGCCTACATCGACCTGGTCGACTCTCTCCAGACCGAGCAGGTGACCATCCAGGCTGCCATCGAGGACAACACGGCCGCGGCTGCCCGGATGAACGGATACGTGGTGTTCATTCTCACCCTCGCCATCCCCGGGTCGGCCGTGGTCATCTACTGGTGGATTGCCCGGCGCCAGCTTCGCGAGTACAGGCTGAATTCAGAGATCGAGCTCGAGGGAGAGCGCGCCATCAACCGGGCCAAGGACTCGTTCCTTGCGGGGCTCTCCCATGAGTTGAGAACCCCGCTGACCTCTATCTATGGCTTCGCGGAGATCCTCACCGACGGAGATGGCGCCGGCCCCGAGCAGACCAAGGAGATTGCCCAGATCATTGCCAACGAGGCAGCCGAGATGACCCGCATGGTGGATGACTTGCTCACCGGGTCCCGAATGGACAGCAGCGGCATAGAAGTCGACCTGGCGCCGACCAACGTCCGGGATGTGGTCGAGAGCGCGATCACCCCGTTCCAACGGGCCGGGCTCGCGATCGAGTGGTCGGCAACCGATGCGGCGGTCTCGACGGACGCTGGTCGTCTCCGCCACATCTTGATCAATCTGCTCTCCAACGCCGCAAGACACGGGGGCGACAAGATCGGTATCGAGGTTTCGCAGGCGGGTGACACCGTGGGCATCGAGGTTTGGGACAACGGGCGGGGTGTTTCCGAGGACCAGATCGAGAAGCTCTTTGATCGTTTCATCCACAATGGCGCGGCGCCACTGCTGACAGGAAGCGTCGGGCTCGGGCTCGCCATTGCTTCCAGGCTGGCAACCATGTTGGGAGGCCGCCTCGCCTACCAGCGATACGCCGGGAAGACCTATTTCATTGTGAACTTGCCTGTGTTGGCGCCGGCCCAGGGCGACGACGCGATTGAATCGGAGTCGGTGGCCGACGTCATTCGAGAGATGTCGGGTTGAGACGGTTCTCCGCCGTCCTCACCGTCTCGGCGCTCATGATGGTGGCGACCGCCGCTCAAGGTGCCGGGGGACCACAGTCCTACAAAGACCGGTTCGACTCCGTGAGCTATTCAGGTAGTAACGGGTCGATCTACTGGGAGAGTGGGTGGAAAGAGGTGGGGGACAGCACCGGGCCATTTGAGGGAGCGGTTCACGTGGGCATCGATCCCTATTGCGCCGACTACACGTGTCTTCACATCCTTGGACAGGGCGAGACCTACAGCCTCATCGGGGCTATGCGCCATGCCGATCTGAGTGAGTTCGATGAGGCCGAGCTCAGCTTCGACGTGAGACGTCTCTTCGATGAGGAACTCGAAGACATCGCCGACGCCAAGCTTCTGGTCCAGGTTTCCACCGACGGATCGAAGTGGAAGATCGTCAGCACCTTTGGTCTGATGAAAACGGATTCGAGCCCGATTCACAAGACCAAGGGGATCAACAGCTGGATCTCCGAGGGGTTCGCCGTTCGGTTCGTGGTGACCGGGACACTCGGCGCAGAAGTGTTCATAGACAACGTGGAGATCAAGGGCACCTTTGCCTCTGAGCCGACGACGACGACCACCGAGGCGACCACCACCACCGAGGCGACGACGACGACCACCACGGGGGCGACGACGACGACCGAGGCGACGCCGACCACCAAGGTAACCACGACCACCGCCGAGGCGACGACGACCACCACGAGGGCGACGACGACGACTACGACTCCAACGACCACCGAGGCGACGACGACCACCACCACTCGGCAGACCACGATCACAACGGAGCCGACTGCTACCACCACCACCACCGAGATCGGGGTCGTTGCCCCCACGGACATCCCGCCATCGGGGAGTGGGATTCGGGAGACTGCCTCGGGAGTCCAGGCGGACTACTCGTCGGGAATGTTCGGATCGATGGAGATGGGTCAGCTCGAGGTTCTCGAAATGGAGTTGAGCGCC
>JAPUJM010000090.1 GCA_027296205.1 Actinomycetota bacterium | reverse complement strand
TGTTCTCATTCGCAGGCCACGAAGTCATCCTCGATCCCCACTTCGGCGACTGGGGATTTCAGATGGGTCTTCTCATCGCCTCGATCGAGGACGCCGATCCCGGCTTGCCCTATTTCGACCGGGAGACAGCTGGATACCCGGCCGAGTCACCGGTGACACTCGAAGACCTGCAGCGCATCTACCCGGAGGCCTCGGCGAGGGCGCGAGATAACGAGGCGTTTGCCGACCGCGCCCGTGACGCCACGGTTCGTCTTCAGCAAGGCGACCGCGGGTATCGCGCTCTCTGGCGTCATATGAAGTCCGTCTCCGAGGCATCGCAACGGGACGACTTTCGAGCGCTGGGTGTGAATTTCGATCTCTGGTACGGCGAATCAGATGTCCACGAGCGGATTGCCCCCATGGTGTCGTCACTGAGAGAATCCGGTGTGGCCGAGGAGTCGGATGGTGCTTTGGTGGTCAGGGTGGGGCAACCCGATGACAACCGGGAGTGGCCACCGCTGATCCTTCGGTCGTCTGCCGGCGGGTTTCTCTACTCCACCACCGACCTGGCGACTGTGGAGATGAGAGTGAAGGACCTCGGCGCCGACCTCATGCTCTACGTGGTCGACCGGCGTCAGACGGACCACTTCACCCAGGTTTTCCGTGTCGCCCGCAGGGGACAAATTGTCCCCGACTCGGTTGGACTCGAACACATCGAGTTCGGAACGATGAACGGCCCGGACGGCAAGCCATTCAAGACCCGCGAGGGAGGGGTCGTCAGACTCGGTGACGTCATCGACATGGTCCAGGACGCCGCCCTCGATCGACTGAACGAGGCCCACCTCGCCGAGGAGTACCCGGAACAGGAGCGCAGGGCTATCGCAGCCACGGTCGGAGTCGCTGCTCTCAAATTCGGCGACCTGATCAACAACCGGAGTTCGGACTATGTGCTCGACCTCGAGAGGTTCAGCTCATTCGAAGGCAAGACGGGACCCTATATCCAATACGCCGCGGTGCGCATCAAGTCCATCCTGCGAAAGGCGGCAGAGCAAGATCTGTCACCCGGAACCATCATCGGACCTTCCGTCGACGTCGAGCGTGAGTTGGTTCTCGAGTTGCTCAACCTTCCCGCGGTGATCGATCGCAGCATCGACCTGCGAGCGCCCAACCACCTCGCCGAGTACGCCCATACTCTGGCCGGCCGGTTCAACCGCTTTTATGACGTCTGTCACATTCTGTCCGAGCCCGACCCGCAACAACAGGCATCGTGGCTGGGACTGTCCACGTGGACTCTCGCCGCACTGGAGCGTCTCCTCGACATGCTGGGCATCGAGATTCCGGATCGGATGTAGCTATGTCGTTCACGGTGAGGATGGCTCGCCCTGAAGACGTGGAGCACATTGTCCCGTGGACAGCCGACACCTTTGACTGGGGGGACTATGTGCCGGACCGTCTCCCCGGTTGGATCGAGGATCCCGACTCGGCCGTGGTGGTCTGCGTAGATGAATCCGGGATGCCGGTGGCTCTGGCTCATGCCCTCATGCTCTCCAAAACAGAAGGATGGTTGGAGGCAGCTCGGGTCCACCCCGACCACAAGCGGTCAGGAATGGGATCGGCAATGAACCACGCGGGGGTGACCTGGGCCAGAGAACGGGGCGCCAGGGTCGTCCGACTCGCCACCGAGGCTGATAATGAGGCGGCGAGACGCCAGGTCGAAGCTCTCGACTATCGACAAACGTCGAGCTGGGTCCACGCCCGGTACGAGATCGGACCGGGCTCCGCCAAACCGGCAGAGCCTGGCCTCAAACCCGCCCCACGATCAGACGTGGACGCCGCCTGGATGTTCTGGTCGACGAGCGACCTCGCTCACCACGGTCGCGGACTGATCGCTCACGGGTGGCAATGGCGCAAGGCAGCCCCGGAGAACTTGACGACTGCTGCGGGGGAAGGAGACTTCTATCAGTCTCCTGCCGGGTGGGTCGTGGCGGACATGCCGGAGAGGGGTCGGATACGAACGCTCTGGCTTGCTACAACACCGAACGAGGCTCCCCGGCTGCTGGCGGATCTCATCGACTTGGCCAGCCAGAAGGAGGCCACCGAATTGACGATCAAGATGCCGAACATCCCGTGGGTAGCGGAAGCTCTGTCGAGGTCGGGCGCCGATCCTAAGGAAGTGGTTGTCTATTCGCTGGCGCTGTGAGGGATCAGGTGAGGATCCTCATCGAAGCCACGGCCCAGACGATGAACATCACGGGCACATCGAACCGATGAACCCACTCGGCTTCGACGGGTAGACCACGGGCAACAAGAGAAAGTGGGACGCCAACGAGGGGCATGGCGGTCATGGCGGCAACCCCGACGGCTCGCAGACCCTCGGTCCCTTGAAGCAGAGGTTTGGGGAGACCCTCGAGAAGCCCGCCCACAACTCCGTAGAGGAGCAGGGCGCCAACACCCAGGCCAAAAACCGCGAGTGTCCGGCCGATTCCCACCTCCCAAAGGTTGAACCCGACCAAACGGCGGCCACGCCCCAACGGACCCTCCGAGGCCACTCCAAGGCAGAACAAACCGGTTACAGCGAGCACGACTGCCGAAATGAGCGTGGTCCCCGTTGACAGGTCGCCGGCCACGTCGACGATGTCGAACCCGGCGAGCAGGACTGCCACCGAAAGTCCGACAAGGAGACTCCCAAGCACCATCAGGCCGACATCCAACATCGTGCCAAGGGCGCCGTACGCAAGGATGGCGTAACGCTTCAGCGTCGAGAACAGAGACGGCTTGGGGACGGTGGTCTCCGTCATTCGCTAGTGGTGTGTCGTGGAGATAGCGCCCGCATATGTCCGAGTCATCGGCGTCATCTGGCAAGGGCGCACAACGAAAACACATCGGCGAGATGCGTTGAGGCGGAGGACGAAACCAGGGGCGTCGAGGGCTGGAGAGATGTGGTGATTATTTGTGCGACACACCATTAGTTGTCCCTCCTTTCGAATCCTCGACAAGGGCAGCCAGGTACCACTCGATCGGATGTGCAATCTCATAGTTGTCCTCGAGATAGCTGCGGAGTTGCATTTCACACCCCGGATTTGCGGAGGCGACCCTGGTCACACCAGTGGAACGTACCTGGTCGGCCTTTTGGTTTCCCAACTGGGCCGCTGCTTCGGGCTGCAGGGTCGTGTAGAGCCCGGCGGCACCGCAACAGAAGGCCATTTCATCGATCTCCACGACCTGGTATCCGGAAGCTTCGAGAATCTGCCTCGGCTCCCGGGTCACCCCCTGAGCATGACGAAG
>JAPUJM010000009.1 GCA_027296205.1 Actinomycetota bacterium | reverse complement strand
TCATCGAAAACGAACAAGGCTCGGACCTCCTCTGGAACTCGTGATGCTACCTGTTCCCGATACTACCGCCGCCTCGAATCTTGCGCTCAGAGGGCCGCCGGCCCGACGGTGTGCCAGGATGGGCGGATGACCAAGGCGGCGTACCTCAGGGTCTACTCACCGGAGGCGAGTGTCTCACGAGATCCGGTGCCCGGTTTCGTTCGTTCCTACGGAATGCTCTCCGAGGCCGAAGCGGACAACAACTGGACCGTGGAGTGGGACGGCCGACATCTGGTCTGTCCCCGCAACCTCCGGCTGCGGGTACTGGAGTCGACCGTCGCCTTCGCCAACGCGTTCAGTGGTCTAGGAGTGGGGCTGATTCCCGAGGACGCGGCCAGGGCGGCCGACCGTGAGCTCCGTGTCTATCACGCCGAGAACCCGTCCCACCGTTCTCACGTGCTCACCTCGCCATGGCACGTGCCCGTGAGATGGTTCACCGCCTTCGAGCCGTCAGAGAAACTGCTTTACGAGGCGCCGGAAGGGCCGCGTCTTCGGTACCGCGCCGATATCGACGATGCACGAAACCGGGTTGCTCACGCTCATGAGATCCTCGAGAAGGTCGGATTGTTTCGGGGTCCCGCCGAGGAGCTCGGTCAGCTTGCCGGCTGGCTCGAGCCGTTCCCGGAGGGCTCGATGGTGGAACTCGACTACGGGGATGTCTCGGACCTATTCGACCCGCAGGAGTTGGTGTTCGACGAATCGTGCGAGTTGATCCAGGAGTCGGTTGAGGCCCTCGCCACCGGTGACATGCTCCGCGCCGGCGAGAACTACGGCAAAGTGGTCACCCGCTGGGCCCCCGCCTTCAGCGTCAGCTTCTCCAACTAACTCGCGTTCCTGATCACCACGCGTCGTTTTTTGCCGTTTGGCCGTGTGGAGCGCACAACGCGGGGAGAGGCAGCTTTGGACCCGATGATCTAGGTTCGTCCTATGCCCTGGATCGATGCACCACATGAGGACGACTGGGACGTCAGCCTCGATGACCTGAGATCCGAAGTCACCGACCGGACCTTCCGACGGGTGGATTGGATCATGCGCATTCATGCTCTCGATGCTGGAAGCATGAACGCCCACAACGTTCTTTACCGGCAGGCCATGAAGGGGACCGCGACCTTGCGCAAGGTCGAGCGGGAGATGGTTGCCCTTGTCGTGTCCAAGATCAACGGGTGTCACTACTGAGTGACCCATCATCGGCGTGGTCTGCGCCGACTGCTCCGGGACGACGATCTGGCGGGACGCATCGAGGAAGGCTTCGAATCTGCCGGTCTCTCCGACAAGCGCCTCGCCATGCTGCGGTATGCCGCGAAGCTGACGAAGGATCCGGGATCCGTAGAGGAGTCGGATGTAGGGGCGATGCGTCAGGCCGGCTTCAGCGACATCGATATCCTTCACATCGCCGAGGTCACCGGGTACTACGCCTACGCCAACCGGATCGCCGACGGTCTCGGTATCCCGTTGGAGGACTGGATCCCAGAGGATTAGCCGGTCGGTTTGTAGGCAATGCAGTCGATCTCCACCGCCGCCCCGAGGGCAAGGTCGACGCCACCCACGGTGATCCGGGCCGGTGGCGAAGCGCCAAACACATCGAGATATGCGCGGTTCATCTCATTGAACGTTGTCATGTCCGAAACGTAGACGTTGACCTTCACGACATCTTCCATCGAGGCACCACTGGCATGAAGGATGGCCTCGATGTTGCTGAGTGTCTGAGTCGTCTCCGGACCGGCGCCGCCCGGGATCAACTCCATCGAGTCGGGAAGGGTGCCCAATGAGCCGGATACATAGATGGTGTCTCCGGCGACGACTGCATGACTGAACGAAGGGAGACGGGCGATCCCGTCGACGACGATCTTCTCCACGGTTTGGCCTCCTGGTCGATACTGTCCGAACGATGAGGCTAGAGACTTGAGACCGGGAACCCGATGAGCGAACGGAGACCGACCGGGTGGCCCGGCGATCCCGTCGAACTGCCGACCCTCGAGACGATCGAGGAGGCGGCACGTCGTCTCGAGGGAACGATTGTCAGGACGCCACTTCTGCCATTGGTGAGCCATGAGGGCGACACCGGCATCTACCTGAAACCGGAGACTCTTCAGCCGGTGGGCTCCTTCAAAGTGCGAGGCGTTGGCAATTGGGCTCTGAGTCTTTCAGAGGTTGAGGCGGCCAAAGGGCTTTCGACTACCAGCGCCGGCAACACGGCCCAGGCCGTCGGCTACATGGCTCGAGATTTGGCTGTGCCTTCACGTTCGCTGGTTCCGAAGACGCTTCACGAAGGGAAGCGGCGGGCGATCGAGGCTTATGGCACCGAACTGGTCGAGGTGTCCATGACCGATCTGATGCTCTATATGTTCGAAGAGGGCTGGCGACAGGAGCCCTACTGCTACCTCAATCCTTGGGGTGAGCCCCTGATGATTTCCGGGCACGGGACGATTGGGCTCGAGATCCACCAGGATCTGCCTGACGTCGACTCGGTGTTTGTGCCGGTGGGCGGGGGTGCCCTTCTCTCCGGTGTGGCCGCGGCACTCAAGGCTCTCAAGCCCTCTGTTCGGGTCTACGCGGTTCAAGCCGAGGTGAATTCTGCGCTTTCCGCCGCCTTTGATGCCGGTGGCCCGGTGTGGATCGAATGGCACGACACGGTCGTCGAGGGAGCCTCGACTCCGGTGATCACACACAACATGTACCCGATGCTTCGGGAACTGATCGACGAGGTGGTCCTGGTCTCCGAGAGCGAGGTCAAGACGGCGATGCGGCGACTGGCGCTGAACGACAAGCTGGTGACCGAAGGAGCCGGAGCGGCCGGTCTCGCGGCGGCTCTGAAGGTGCGCATTTCGGAAAGAGGATCTTCGGTCTGCGTGGTCAGTGGAGGGAGCGTTGACCCCGTTCTTCTCGCAGAGTTGGTCGCACCGGGGTGACTTTCCTCTACTTCGCCTATGGCTCCAACCTCTGGCCGCCGCAGCTCCGAAGCAGATGCGCCACGGCACGGGAGCTCGGCTCGGCCGTTCTCGAGGCGTGGGCGCCGGTCTACTCGAAGCCCTCGGTGGACGGTTCGGCGAAGCTGAGCATCGAGGAGAGGGACGGCGTCGAGGTCCACGGCGCTCTCTATGAGATCGACGAGGTGGAGCGATCCGCATTGGATCGGGGTGAGCCCGGCTACCAGCCTGTGGTGGTCACCGTGACCCGGGCCTCGGGTGAATCGGCAGACGTGCTGACCTATCAATGGGCGGATGCTCCGGTGTCTCGGGACCCGTATGACTGGTATCTCTCGATGGTCTTGATGGGGGCTCATCACCATGGGCTGCCAAATGAGTATGTGATGGACCACCTGGCGGTTGTTCCGGAGAAGGATCCTCTGGCCGGAGACATTCGTCCGGTGACATCCGACGACGTCCCCGCGATGCAGCAGGTTCTGGCTTCCGCCCTGGCCGACAACGGAGATCGCTACACGGCCCATCCCGGCGATCTTGCCTGGTGGATGTTCCACGGCGACTCCCGCTACCCCGACCATCTCACTTTCTGGCTCCAGGGCGATCGAGGAGTTCTCGTCATCGATTCCAGGGAGCCTGAGATCTATGCCTTCACCGTCCCCGGTCAGCCGGTGACGCCCCTGATCGAGTGGGCGCAACGTCGTCTCGACGACAGAGGCAGGGTCGGCTGGGTGTCGGACGCCGACGACGAGCTGGTGTCATATCTCGAGTCGAAGGGTTATACGCCGGTTGAGACCGACCGGTCGTACCACTGGGACCTGACCAATGTCGAAGTGCCGGCGCCGCAGTTGCCGGAGGGGTGGGTGTTGCGTCATGTCGAAGGGGAACACGAGGCCGATAATCGACGCAAGGCCTCACATGGTGCCTTCAAGTCGACGATGGGATCCGATATGCATCTGGAGCGCTATCTGACATTCATGCGCTCATCGGTCTATGCGTCTGATCGGGACTTGGTTGCGGTATCCCCGGACGGCCGGATCGCCTCGTTCATGATCTGGTGGCTCGACAACTCGGGAGTCGCCCAGATCGAGCCCTTTGGCACCCATCCCGACTTTCAGGGGCAGGGCATCGGCACCGCACTGATTCATCATGGGCTCAATCAGATGAAGGACGCCGGGATGCGCATGGCGCGTGTCATCACCGAGGAGGCTCGCTCCGACGCCATCTCCTTCTATGAGGCTGCCGGATTCGACGATGTCGGACGTGTTCGTTGGTGGGGTTTCCGAGGCAAATAGGGGCAGCCTTTCATCAAGACGGCTCCCCTGCGTGCCGATATCAACTGCTGAACCCTGACCTTTTTCGGCATGTTCGAAATCAGGCATGGCCAATTGGTCGGGGCTGAGTTTGCGGACTGGAAGTGGTCAGAGAACATGCTGGAAATGAGCGAAACGGTTCCAGGAGTTTCCGAGGAAACGCCAGGAGACGGGGGGCCACCCGACGACGACCGGGTCGGCAGCGTGTTGCAGCTTCCGGAGGTGTCGACAGCATGGTCTGGATTCCGGGTTCGGGGCGCTTTCGCCGCTCTGACGATCTGCGTCGCCCTCGGTCTCTGGTGGGGCTGGATTGGTGGATTCGTCCTCGCCGCCCTCGCCGCCGTCACCCTCGTTGACGCCGTCTCACGTCGCCGACGTGGCGCGGAGAGCCTGGCCAGGTCGGTGTTGCTCGATATGACGCTGATCGGTGTGGCCATAGTCCTCGCCGATCTGCAACCGGCAGGTGTCGGAGCGGCCTTCGCCTACATGATGGCGGTGCCGCTGCTTCTGTTGCCGGTAAGTCGTGCTGTCGGGGTCATGGCATACGGAACTGTCTGGACGGTGCTCGCCCTATCACCGATATCACTCTTCCCGATTCCGCCAGAGGTGAACCAGTCGGTGGTTGCGGCTGTCGCTTACGCAATCTTCACTGGTCTGTTGCTTTCCCTGATTGCGGTCCTCGCACGATCGCTTCGGCGCAGCCAGAAGGCGGCGGAGCAACGCTTGAAGGGCGAAGCCGCCGTGGCCGTCGCCGGGCAGCAACTGCTCTCCCATGCCGATGATGACGCGCTGACCGAAGCCCTCGAAGCGATAAGAGAAGCGACTGGTGCCGATACTGCCTTTGTTGCGGAGAACAGCGGCGATTGGCAGACGGGTCCGGCTGCGGTGGTGAGACAGGTGTCGGCAGACCCGGACTCGATCTCGCAGTCCACCTTGATTCGTTGGACAATTCCCTACTTGCAGCATCGCGAGCCGGCGGCCGCGCTGGCCAACGGTCAAGCTGTCAGGCTCGATGAGACTCTTGGGGTCGTTCTCGGCCGGGCGCCGGGCACAGTGTTCGCGCTGGCTGTGCCCATCTCGGTCGGCGGTGAGTGGGCGGGGTTCCTCGGAATCGCACATGACATCTCTGACGGATCAACTCCTGACCCCGATCTTCATGCGCTGAAAACCATTGCCGCGATGATCGGTGCGTTCCTCGAACGGGAGCAGGCCTATGCCCGGCTCGAGCAATTGGTCCAGTCGAAGGACCGTTTCCTCGCCAGCGTCAGTCATGAGATACGCACGCCTCTCACTTCCGTAGTCGGCTTCGCCTCCGTGCTCAGGGACGATCCGGGCCGCCTCTCCTCAGAAGAGGGCAGCGAGCTGGTCGAACTCATTCTGCAGCAGTCGCTGGAGGTATCCGACCTGGTTGAGGATCTCCTGGTGTCGGCTCGCGCTGAGATCGACGCGGTGACGGTCACCAAAGAGCCGGTCAATCTTGGACTGGAGATCGAGAACGTCCTCGCCGCCAGGCTCGCGATGGATGAGAAAGACATCTTTGTCGCCGCCAATCCGACTCATCGCGCTCTTGCCGACCCCATCCGGGTTCGTCAGGTCATCCGCAATCTTGTGACAAACGCCCTGCGCTATGGCGGCGATGAGATCACGATCACCACTCATCGGGATGGACCTGATGTCACGCTTGTCTTCTCCGACAACGGCGAGGGGATTCCGAACGAGTATCGCCGTCGAATCTTTGATCCGTACCACCGCGGGGATTCGGGGATCGCCGAACCCCAATCCATAGGTCTCGGCCTGGCTGTGTCACGTCAGTTGGCGCGTCTGATGGACGGGGATCTGACACTGCGGTCCGACCTCGGGCCCGCGACATTCCAACTGACACTTCCGATGGCGCCGAAGGACGACGATGGCGACGAGTCACCCAATCCGCCGGAGGGGGCCGTGATGGTGGGGGGGGAAGAGATTCGATAGTCGCATGGGCCGCGTCGGCGCGGGCTACTACCTGACAATTGCCGATATTCTCCACAGGTGGCAAAAGAAGTTACCGAGCAGCGGGCACGGCGCCTCGTCGATCAGATCATGCGAGATGCCCGGGCCCACGATCATCGGGCGCTGTTGGCGATTGACACCGACCCGGATACGGTGATGCTGCTCGACCTTCTTCCCGACACTGCCACCCGTGACGCCAATCTGCATCTGCAGGGGGCGCGCATCTGGCGCGATCGGCAGAACGAGAAGGCGCAGGACAAGCTTGACGCCGTCAAGACCGCCCTCGATGGACTCGACATCTCCTTGGCCAAAGGTCTCCTTCGCAA
This sequence comes from Actinomycetota bacterium, assembly GCA_027296205.1. GTDB lineage: Bacteria > Actinomycetota > Acidimicrobiia > Spongiisociales > ZC4RG35 > SZUA-217. Next base: position 281 of record JAPUJM010000009.1, on the reverse strand, counting down.
AATCGACTCGAGCTTTCTCGGCGACTCGGAGCTCGCTCGGTTCGACGAATTGCTGTTGGCCGCTGAGGCTCGAGCAGCGGAGCTCGAAGACATTCAGAGCCAAGTTCCCTCTTCGTCACCGGGCAAGAAGCAGAAAAGACGGGGGCGGTTCCGGAGACGCTGAGTTCGGGGCGAGGGCGCCCTCACCCAACATGCCGGTGATGGCTCGAATCTTCCGCCTCAGCTGGATTGGTAGATCTCGATCCAACGATCCACGTGCGACTCAATCCAGGTTTTCTCGA
>JAPUJM010000089.1 GCA_027296205.1 Actinomycetota bacterium | reverse complement strand
CTCCTTCGAGAAATCTCGTGATATCCCGTGTCCGATAGCGAAGAACCGGTTGGGCCTGCTTGGTGAGCGTGGTGATCACAAGCTCGCCGAGCTCGCCGTCGGGGGTCGGCTCACCGGTTTCTGGATCTACGATCTCGGGGTAGAAGTGATCCTCGATGACATGCATCCCGCCCTTGTGCTCACGGCATTCGATCGCCACCCCGGGACCGATGACCTCTGACAGCCCGTAGATGTCGCAGGCGTCGTATTCACCCTCCCAGGCCGCCTCCAGCTTTTCTCGCAGACCCTCCGACCACGGTTCGGCCCCGTGGATGCCCCAGCGAAGCCGAATCTTCGACTTGAGCCCAGTCTCTTCGGCACGCTCGGCGAGGATCAGGGCGAATGATGGGGTGGCGGCCAAACCGGTGGCGCCGGTGTCGGCCATCAACGAGACCTGGAACCCCGGGTTGCCACCGGAGGCGGGCACCGCGGTCGCTCCCAATTCCTCGACCCCGTAATGGAGGCCGAGCCCACCGGTGAAGAGACCGTATCCGTAGGCGACGTGGACCACGTCATCGCGGGTTGCTCCCACCGCAGAAAGGGACCTCGCATTGACCTGGGCGAAGACGGCGATGTCGTCCCTGGTGTAAGAAACGATCGTGGGCTTTCCCGATGTGCCGGATGAGGCGTGAAGACGGACAACATCGCTCATGGGCACTGTGAGCATGCCGTATGGGTAGGTGTCGCGGAACTCCTGTTTTTCTGTGAAGGGGAGCGAGCCGATGTCATCGAGCGAGTCGACTTCGCCGATACCCGACATCTTCCCGGCCCAATACTCCGAGTCGATCGTTTTCAGGCGGGCGACCAACTCCGACAGCCGTGTCGACTGGAGGTGTCGCAGCGACTCGCGGTCGAGTGTCTCCAATTCGTGCAGGTACATCTTTCCTCCGGCTGGCGATGTTAGGAGTCTGCTTCCGGCGCGAATGAGGTGGCTAGCGTTTCCGACATGGCCACCATTGAAAGACTCACCGATTCTTGCCTGTTAGTCACCACCGACTCTGATGCCACCCTTTTCGATCCCGGTTTTCATCCCTTCACCAGTGGTGAGTTGGACCTCGGGTCGATTGGAGATGTGAGCAGGGTGTTCATCACTCACGAACACGGTGACCATGTCAGCCCGGACTTCGTGCACTGGCTGATCGATCGTCGAGCTGACCTGACCATCTACTCCAACGATCCGGTGGTGAGTCTTCTTCGGAAACACGACATCGAGGTGACCACCTCGGTGCCGTCGGGAGTCTCCGTCGAAGATGTCCTCCATGGTCAGATACCGAACGGGGCCACGCCTCCCAATCGGGCGTTCACGATCGACGGGGTGCTCACCCACCCCGGGGACAGCCGCCAACCGACGGTGACCGCACCGGTGCTTGCCCTCCCCTTGCTGGTTCCCTGGGACTCCGCCACCGGTGCCGTGGAGTTCGCCCGACGGCTCGGACCGTCCCAGGTCGTCGCCATCCATGACTTCTATCTTTCGGAGAGTGGCCGGGGTTGGATCAGAGGCATGGTCGGCGACGTGCTTGCCGCCGATGGCATCGAGCTGGTCGATATCGACTGGGGCGGCAGCTTCACCGTTTGAAACGGTCGATCCGATGTACCGTGAGCCTCCGAGCGGTCGGAGAATGAGATGACTGACACCGATTATCGGCGTATCGACGACGTGGTCGATGAGCTGTTTGACCAACACCCGCCTCAGAGCACCGAGCCGGAGGAGTTCTGGGGAGCCCAGTACGACCTCGGGCTGGCGTGGGTCTGGCACGAAGAGGGCTTCGGCGGGCTTGGTCTGTCCCGCAAGGACCAACCCCACATCAATTGGCGGATAGAAGAGGCGGGCGGTTCAACCGAAAACCGTCTTGGCAACCTCCTCGGGATCAGCATGGGCGCCGGTGTTCTGGTCACCCACGGCACCAATGCCCAGAAGCAACGCTGGTTGCGGCCCATGTTCACCAATCAGGAGATTTGGTGTCAGATGTTCAGCGAGCCGGGAGCCGGGTCCGACCTGGCCGGTCTGTCGATGAGGGCGGAGCCCGACGGGGACGAATGGGTGATAAACGGACAAAAGGTCTGGACCACCCTGGCCCACCTCTCCAAGTGGGGCATGTTGGTCACCCGCACGGATCCCGAATCTCCCAAACATCGGGGCCTCACCTACTTCGTCGTCGATATGGAGACAGACGGGGTCGACGTTCGACCGCTGTATCAGATAACCGGGGAGGCCGAGTTCAGCGAGGTGTTCTTCAATGACGTTCGGATACCCGATGAGAACAGAATCGACTTAGTCGGGTCAGGGTGGAGGGTTTCGCTCACCACGCTCATGAATGAACGGGTGGCGATCGGAGGCAACACAGTTCCGAGAGGCTCGGGAAGGATCGCTGAGGCTGTGGAGGTTTGGAAGCGGTCGGGATCTGTGGATCCCTTGCTCCGTGACGAACTGATCCACCTGTGGACCGAGGTGGAGGCTGCCCGGCTCACCAGCGCGCGAGCGAACGAGTTGGCCGGTGCCGGTGTCCCCGGACCGGAAGGCTCGATCGGCAAATTGGCGTGGGCCAACCTGAATAAGAAGATCACCTCTTTCACGCTCGATGTGCTGGGTCTCGAGGGCACCCTCTACCCGGGTGGCTACGAGTTGACCAGACCTACGAGCTTCGACACGTCGATGCCGCAGAAGGCGTTTCTGCGGACCCGGGCCAACTCGATCGAGGGGGGAACCTCGGAGATCATGATGAACATCCTCGGTGAGCGGGTCCTGGGCCTGCCCGGGGAGCCGCGCGTTGACAAGGAGCTGCCGTGGAAGGACGTTCCTCGTGGGTGAGGGCAACCCGACGGCAGTCTCCTACGCGCAGACCGAAGACCTGGAACTCATCCGGGCGACGGCGCGACAGTTCCTGGAGGATCGCATCGGCCTCGAAGTCGTTCGGGACCTGATGATGTCCGAAGAGGGCTTCGACAGAAGTCTCTGGAAGGAGATCGCCGCTCTGGGTTGGACCGGTCTCGCCATCGGGGAAGAGCACGGGGGTGCCGGGTACGGGTTGATCGAGTTGAGTGTTCTGCTCGAGGAGATGGGCCGTCTGGTCACACCCGGTCCGTTCTTCGCCAGCGCGGTTCTGGCGACCGCGGCGATCGATACCGCGGGTGACGACGCTCAGAAGGCCACTCTGCTCCCACGACTGGCGTCGGGGGAGACAATCGCCACACTGGCGGTGTTCGAGGAGCCTCGCGGTTGGGACCTCGCCACGCCGGCGACAACGGCGACAGCCGACGGCACAGGATGGGTTCTCGACGGCGCGAAGCCGTTCGTCCTTGCCGGCCATCAGGCCGACGTCTTCATCGTGGCCGCGGCTCTTGACGACGGCATCGGCATGTTTGTCGTACCTGCGGATGCGCCAGGCCTCGATGTCACAGAGACACCGGTGCTCGATCCCACCCGTCGTCAAGCCGATGTTCTGCTGAACGGCGTCCACCTCGACGGGAACGCGCTGCTGGGTGGCGACGAGTCGACGATCTCGCTGCGCAAGACCCTGCGAATCGGGACTGCGTGTTTGGCAGCGGAGCAAGTGGGCGGGTCACAGAGGTGTCTCGAGATGTCGGTTGAGTACGCCAAGACCCGTTACCAATTCGGACGTCCGATCGGTTCGTTCCAGTCGATCAAACACCGTTGTGCCGACATGCTCATCATGACCGAGCACGCCAAGTCGACCGCGTATCACGCAGTCCGGGTCGCCGATGACGATGACGAGTTTGCCATCGCGGCACCGCTGGCAGGATCGATCTGCTCGGAGGCCTACAACTGGATCGCCGGCGAGACGATTCAGGTTCACGGGGGGATCGGGTTCACCTGGGAGCACGACGCCCACCTCTACCTCAAGCGGGCCAAGGCATCGTCGTTGTTACTCGGGGATCCTCGCTACCAGCGCCAGCTTCTGGGTCAGGCCATAGGTTTGTAGTGGTTTGCCGCCCGCCGGCCGTCACTCCTTGTGAAGATCGGATTGAGAAGACTCCGTGTGAATGATCCGGTCACGGTGCACATGGCGGCCTTCGACGGGGCGGTGCGCCGCGTCGTCGAGAAACACTCGGCCGTCTTCGACATGCAGAAGGGCTGCGCCGTAGGCATCCTTCAGGTGCTCGGTGGTGAGGACGTCCGTTGGCGAGCCGTGAGCCACCACCCGGCCTGACAGGAGGAGCACGTTGTCTGCCACCTGAGCTTCGGAAAGGTCGTGGGTGGTCATCACAACGGTGCATCCCCGAGCCAGCTCGTCGTGAATCACGAAGTCGATCGCCTGTGCTGTTGGAAAGTCGATTCCCGTGAGGGGCTCGTCCAGAAGAAGTAAGTCGTGCTCCTGGGCAAGACCTTGAGCGACGAATACCCGTTGACGTTGCCCGCCGGACAGGTCGTTGAGATGACGGCCGGCGAGATCGGTGATTCCCGTGCGTTCCATGGCCTCTGCCACCGCGTCGCGGTCATCTTGGTCGAGCCGTCTGTAAGCGCCGGTACCGGCGTACCTGCCCATCATCACCACCTCCCGAACCGAGATCGGGAGGGCGTCATTGACCTTCGTGGTCTGCAGCACATAGGCGATGCGATGCGAAGAGCTGGTTCCGGCGAGGACCTCGATCGAGCCGCTGATCGGGTCGATCAGCCCGGCAACAGCGCTGAGAAGAGTCGACTTCCCGGAACCGTTCGGGCCGATGACGGCGGTGACCTTCCCGGCGGGGATGGCAAAGGACGACTTGCTCAATGCCACGGTTGATCCATACCCGAGGACGAGATCCTCCGCCTGGACTGCACTGCTCTTCACGCACACCTCGAGCAGATGCCTTCGATCTCGAAGGCGTGGTTCACCGGTGTGAAAGAGATAGTCGAGCCAATGTCCTCGACGAGCTCACGAACTCTCTCTTCGTAGGATTGGGGGAGGGCGAGGTCCTCGACCGCGCCGCAGTGGAGGCACACGAGATGGTGGTGATGTCCCTGTAGCCACTCGGCGAGCTCGTATCGGGCGACTCCCAACTTGGTGAAGTGAGGAACGATCACACCGGACTCTTCGAGGACCGCCAACGATCGGTATAGGGAAGAGAGGGGCATGGTGGATCCGATATCGGCATGCAACTCTCCAGCAGACCTCGGACCGTCCGATCCAGCGAGCGTCGTCACGACGAGACGACGTCCCCGGGTGTAGCGGGCATCGTGCTCCTGGAGCCGGCCGTCTATCTCGCGGTCGAGACCTGTGGTTGTCACTGCTATCCGATCTCGGGTATCTTTCGAGGAGATGTTGAGAACGATTCTCATTATAGGGGCGACCTCGCTTCTCCTGCTCACCGCATGTGGAAATGATCAAGTCGAAGCGGACTCGGGACCAACGGTCGTGGTCACTACGACGATCATCGGAGATGTCGTCAGAAACGTCGTCGGAGCCGATGCCACGATCGAGGTGCTGGTGCCCACGGGAGCTGATCCGCACGACTATCAAGCCTCCGCGCGTCAGGTGGCCGGCATCAACAGGGCCGACCTCGTCGTTGTCAACGGGCTCGGGCTGGAGGAGGCTCTGGTCGATGTGCTGCAAGCCGCCAAAAAGGACGGGGCCAACATCCTCGAGATCGCTCCGCTGCTCGATCCGAATCCGCTGGGGAACAGTCTTGACCCACACGTCTGGCTCGACCCGAAGCGAATGGCGGATGCGGCGCGGCTCATCGCTGAGGAGATGACCGGAGTCGATGCATCGATCGATTGGTCGTCCCGGGCCGAGGCATATGCCATCGAGCTCGACATCATTCACCGGGAGATCGAGTCGATTCTGGAAGCCGTTCATGGAGACTCGAGGAATCTGGTGACCGACCACGACGCCCTGGGTTACTTCGCCGCGGTTTATGGGTTTGAGGTCGTTGGGACTGTCATCCCTGGAGGGTCGACCCTCGGGGCCCCCAGCTCAGATGAGTTGGCGAAGTTGGTGAGATTGATCGAAATGGAGGGGGTTGTGGCGATCTTTGCCGGAACGACCGAGTCTTCTGCAGTTGCTTCGGCAGTGGCTGCCGAAGTGGGCCACGAGGTCGTGGTCGTCGAGCTTTACACGGGCTCACTCGGTGAGCCGGGCTCTGGGGCCGACACCCTGGTCCGGATGATGCTGACCAACGCGGAGCTGATCGCCGAGGCCCTCGGATGAGGGGCGTGGTTAGCGTGGAGACATCGTGGATTGGTTGACGGAGCCGTTTGAGTTCGCCTTTCAGCAGCGAGCCCTTATCGGAGGCTCTCTTGCGGCGATCGCACTCGCACTTGTCGGCACATGGGTGGTCATCCGGGGGATGAGTTTTCTAGGTGACGCCCTGGTTCACGGTGTCGTCCCCGGTATCGCATTGGCGATACTTCTCGACTTCAACGTGATGGTCGGCGCGATTCTGGCGGCAGTCGTGATGTTGGCCGGTATCAACCTGGTTCATCGTCAGACCACCTTCTCCGAGGACACCGGCATCGGGCTTCTCTTCGTGGGGATGCTCGGCCTGGGGGTGATTCTGATCTCGAGAACACCGTCGTACTCAGGCAGCCTCACTGCGATCCTCTTTGGTGATGTGCTGGGGGTGACTAGCGGCGACATCCGGGTTCTGGTGGTGGTGGTGGCAGTCACCCTGGTCGTCTCGGCCCTTCTCTACCGACACTTCCTCGTCCTGGCATTCAATGAGCAGAAGGCGGAGCTGTTTGGCTTCCGGCCCCGTATTGCCCACGCCGCTCTCCTTGGACTGATCACCCTCGGGATCGTGGGGTCGTTCCAGACGGTCGGCACGCTTCTCGTGCTGGGTCTGCTGGTAGGACCACCGGCGACGGCCGCCCTGATAGTGCGTCGGGTGCCGATCATGATGGTTACCGCCGCAATCATCGGCGTGATGTCGGTGGCCGCGGGTCTCATCATCAGCTACCACTTCGACACGGCGGGGTCGGCGACCATGGCCGTGGTTCCGATCGTGCTTTTCTTCGTGGTGCTGACGATCAAGAACGTGGCGGCTCGGGCGAGTCGTCCGGTTACGGCGCCGGGCTAGCTGTCGAGGCTGATCTGGCAGTCCTGCTCCTGCATCGTATTGAAAACGTATTGGGTAAAGGCCTCCGCCTCGGTGCGGCGGGCATCACCGGGAGCTTGGGCGGTCTCGGTAACCCAGCGGTCGAGAAGACCCTGCAACTCGTCACATGACCCGGCCTCGTCGATCTCGTAGACCGGAGTGGGGACTTCAGGGGAAACATCCATGTTCCACTCGAAGCTCTCTCCGACACTGCGGGCAAGCATGAAGTCGTCTTTCCAGGTCTCGGTGGGGAAGCCCAACGGGGTGTCCCCTTTCAGAGTGATCTTGCCGGGGGAGGGGGTGTATTCGCTGGCCACGATCGACCACTCGACCTGTTCGCCGGCACCAGGTAAGAGAGTGGCGGGCGTGGTGGCGGTTGCCTCGATGTCGTCGCCGAGGTTGACGAAGAACAAGGTGATCGCGATCAAAGCGGCGATGGCCAGCACACCCCAGAGAAGCCAACGTCCCCAGGGCAAATTCAGGTCGTCTCGTTGCGACATCTCGGTTCCGCTCTAGCCCTTGCTTCGCAGCCTGGGATCGAGGGCGTCGCGCAGACCATCACCGATGAAGTTGACGCTCATCACTGTGAGCGAGATCAACACGCCTGGCCAAATGACCCGCATCGGGCTGAGCTGCAGATAGTCCTTGGCATCGAAGAGGAGTCGGCCCCATGTGGGGAAGTCCGCGGGGAAACCGAGTCCGAGGAATGAGAGGGCAGACTCGGTGAGGATGGCTACTGCCACCCCGAGGGCGGCCGCCACCATGACCGGACTGAGCACATTGGGGACGATGTGCCGGGTCATCACCCGGCGCTTACGGGTGCCGATGCTGTGGGCGGCCAGCACGAACTCCTCCTCCTTGATGGCGAGGACGTCGCCACGCACCACTCGGGCGGTCTGCATCCAACTGGTGATCCCGATGATGAACACCACCAGGATGAATATGCCAAGTTCGGGGCCAAAGGCATCCTTGAGTGGCTCCCGGAAGAGCATGATGACAACCAGGAGAAGCGGGAGGATCGGGAGTGCGAGAAACAAGTCGGTGACTCGCATCAGCGGGCCATCCAGCCTGCGGAAGAACCCGGAGATCACGCCGACTGCCGTGCCTATGACAACACCGAAGAACATGGCGGCAAAGCCCACGGCAAGGGAGATACGTCCGCCGATCAGCACCCGGGCCATCACGTCCCTGCCCAGATTGTCTGTCCCCATGGGGTGGTCCAACGAGGCCCCTTGGTTGGCGATGTCGATGTCGATCTCAAACGGATCCAGCGGGTAGAAAAT
>JAPUJM010000088.1 GCA_027296205.1 Actinomycetota bacterium | reverse complement strand
GCATCCCGGTGGCGACGTAGTGGAATCGGGCGTTGGTTTGCTCAGGAGGTCCTTCACCTGCGAACATCCGAGCCGGATCCTCCTCTTCCCTCTTGAAGGGGAACACGCCGGCCGCATAGGGAAACTCGCCGGGGACGTTCTCCTGAAGCAGCCACTCGAGTCGGTCACCCCACGACCGGTATCGGGGCAGGGCGACCTTCGGCACCCGGGTATGCGCCAGCGTCTCATGATGAAGCGGGACTCGAATCTCGGTGCCCCGCACGTGATAGATGAATTCCTCGCCGGAGTACTCGGCAACCATCCCGTCCCACCGCTCCAGAGAGCGGAGATTCTCGGGATTCACCTCGGCTGTGGCCGCTGCGATGTCCTCGGCGAGATCGACCGACGTCAGTTCGGCCGCTCCTCGAAGTCGGTAGAGGTGGTCCGCGGCCACAGCCTGGCGACTTGCCCAATCGTTGTAGCGACGCACCTCATCGACGATTTCTGCGAGGTACCTGCTCCGGTGTGGGGGAACGACATGCCGTTTGGCTTCGTCGGCCGTCGGTAGGTCGAGGGATGACTCCAGCGGAACACCCTTTGCCGCCAAAGACGCGATAAAGGCTTGGTAGAACCGGTTCGTTCCCGGGTCGTTGAAATCCGACGCAACGGTGAGGTAGATCGGCAACTGCTCATCGTCGGTGGTGAAGGCGAGATGGTTGCGTTTGTATTGCTTTCGAACCTCGCGAAGGGCGTCGAGCGCGCCCTCCTTGTCGGCCTTGTTGATTGCCACCAGGTCGGCGAAGTCGAGCATGTCGATCTTCTCGAGTTGGGTGGCGGCACCATATTCCGGCGTCATCACGTACATCGCCAGGTCGGAGTAGTCGACTATCTCGGTGTCCGACTGCCCGATACCCGACGTCTCCAGGATCACCAGGTCATAACCGGCCGCCTTGACCACGCTGACCGCCTGGTGAACATGTGGTGATAGCGCGAGATTGGGCTGCCGCGTGGCCAAAGAGCGCATATAGACGCGGGGATGTGGCAGGGAGTTCATCCGGATCCTGTCGCCGAGCAAGGCGCCTCCTGACTTTCTCTTCGACGGGTCGACGGAGATGATCGCCAAACGAAGATCGGGGAAGTCGAGCAGGAATCTGCGAATGAGCTCGTCGATGAGACTTGACTTGCCCGAGCCACCGGTCCCGGTGATCCCGACCACCGGCGCACTCGACGCGGTGGCTTTTGCCTCTACCTCCTCGAAGATGTCGGCGTACTTGTCGGCGTAGTTCTCGGCCGCGGAGATGAGACCGGCGACCGAAGAGCGGTTGTCCACCGACAGCTGAGAGACCTCGAAATCATCTGCCAGCTGGCCGGTGGCGAAGTCGGAGCTCGCCAGCATGTCCTCGACCATCCCCACCAGCCCCAGTTGGCGACCATCGTCCGGTGAGTAGATGCGGGTTATCCCGTACTCGCGTAGCTGCTCTCCCTCGGCGGGGAGGATGGTGCCCCCGCCACCTCCGAAGATCCGAATGTGCCCGGCCCCCCGCTCCACCAGGAGGTCTCTCAAATAGCGGTAGAACTCCATGTGACCGCCCTGATAGGAGGTCACCGATATCGCATGAGCGTCCTCGTCGATGGCGGCCTCGACGATGTCCAACCCACTCCGGTTGTGCCCGAGATGAATCACCTCGGCACCGGACGACTGCAGGATGCGTCGGAAGATGTTGATCGACGCATCGTGACCGTCGAAAAGGGTGGTGGCCGTGACGAATCGGACCTTGTGGGTCAGATTCAAACCGTTATCAGTTGTTTCCGTCATGGCTCCTGGTCGAGGGACTAGTGCAATTGTACCGGCGAATTGGACATTCTCACCTGTTCCACTTGTGGAAAAGTCGGCTAGATTGATTTGTGGGATGGTTCAATTCACGGGGCGGTTACAGGGGTCGGATTTGTACCCCAGCACAGTGCTCATCGATATCGGCGACGGGCGTTTCAGCGTGTCGGTCGGGGGCATGCAGATCGGGTCGTGGCCGATCGAGCAGGTCACCGCCGAGAGAACCTCGATTTTCCGTTTCGAGCTCGACATCAATGGAGATCGCTTCGATTTCAACCCGGAGGACCCATCGGCGTTCTCCGAAGCGGTCGGAGCCGTGATCGACCTCACGGAATCGCAGGGTCGTTTCGGGCTCAAGACAAGGATCGAGCGGGTGGCCAACGGCTGACAAACCGCCGGCTGCTGCCAAACTGGTGTCATGGTCCCCAGCCTGATAAAGCGCGGTGCTATCGCCGGAACGATGCTCGTGGGTATCGAAACCGCCTATGCCCTGTTTCGACCCTCCCCCTACCAACCCGACTTCGACCCATCTGGAGAGTTTGGCGACCCCAGCCACCCCGACCTCCGCGTTGCGGTGCTCGGTGACTCGTCGGTCACGGCACCGGGCGTCGCCGGCCCGGATGAGATCTGGATCACCATTATCTGCGATCGTCTCTCGGTGAATCGACATGTGATCCTCCAATCATTTGCCGTCGGTGGATCACGCGCCGGCGATCTCATCGACGCACAGATGGACGTGGCCGTTGACTTTCGACCCGACATCGTTTTTGTGTCCGTCGGCGCGAATGACACCATCACGGGGGTGCCCAGACGCCAGTTTGAGGAGAATCTGGGCTATCTCATCGGTGGCCTTGCCGAAACCGGAGCCGTGGTGATCCAGAGCGGGGTCGGAGATCTCGGGTCGATACCTCGTCTGTACCCCCCTCTGAGCAACATGGTCTCGCGACGAGCGCATGGATTCGATCAGGCACATTGGAGAGTCGCGGCGAGACACGGGACCTCTGTTGTCCGTCAGCGCAGCGACGACAGTGGACGCTGGTACAAAGACCGCGGGTTGTGGTCCCCGGACCTCTTCCATGTGAGTGCGGCCGGTCACGCTCGCTGGGCAGAAACCATCTGGGAGACAGTCGAGCCCCTGATTCCCGAATCGAATGGATCGCACTGAAGCTCTCTCCCGGCTGGGAGCCGCCAGGGTGGGACATCTCGTCACTGTGCGCCCCAACGGCCAACCCCACGTCGTCCCGGTCACTTACGCGCTGGCGGGGAACTCCGTGGTCACCATGATCGATCACAAACCCAAGACCACCGACCGTCTTCAGCGATTGATCAACATCGAGAACAACCCAGTTGCCACCCTGATGTCTGATCACTACTCGGAGGACTGGAGCGCGTTGTGGTGGGTTCGGGTTGACGGAGAGGCATCAATTCACATCGGGGGTCGGGTTTGGGAGGAGTCGGCGGCGGCTCTCCGCGCCAAATACGGGCAATACGCCGAGAATTCTCCCCGGGGGCCGGCGGTGGTCATTTCTGTTGACAGGGTCACGTCGTGGGAGAGCACTCCCTGACCCCAGATTCTGTCGCCAGCCAATCCACTCGCTGGTCGTGGTCGAATACCGGGACCGACTCGATCATCTTCATGTTCGTGGCAACGCCGATAGCAGTGGCGTCGGGTCTCCGTTCCGCCAGGAGTCGGTCGTAGTAGCCCGCTCCCCTTCCAAGACGTCCTCCGGTCGCATCGAACGCCATCCCGGGCACCAGAAAAACGTCGATCTCATGCACCGGGGTCACCTGACCCTGCTCGACCGGCTGTTCCATCCCGAACGGATGCACCTCCCTCGGTATCTCCCGGTCCCGGAAGGTCAGTGAGCCATCGTCTTCAACCCGGGGAAGCGTCCAGCGCCAACCCGGAAGTCGTTCGAAGAGTGGGGTGACGTCTACTTCGTCGGGCAGCGCCAGATACGCCGAAATCGTTCCGGGCAATCTCTCGGACAGCCAGTCGAAGAGACCGGACACGACAGACAGGGCGACGTCGGGCTCGACCGGCGCCTGGCCGCGGGCGTCGTCTCGGATCTGATCCTTTTCCATGCATCCCAGGGTAAATGAGACGCAACTACGCTCGCCTGTCATGCGTTGGATCATCGTTGGGTTCAGGACCACGGCAACGTGGGTCGTCGGAGTCCTGATGACGATCATCTGCGCCATCCTGGTCCTGATCACGGCGTTCATCAACGACACTTCGCCCGTCATCGAAAAGATCATCCGCTTCTGGAGTCGGACCTGGATTGTGATGGCCGGTGCCAAACTCACGATCGAAGGTCAGGAGCACGTCAACGCCGACAGCTCGTACGTGGTCGTCGCCAATCACCTCTCAACCCTCGACATCATGGCCGCCTTCCTGGCGATCAGACTGCCGATTCGCTTCCTGGCCAAGACCGAGCTCTTCAAGATCCCTCTCTTTGCCCAAGGCATGCGGGTAGTCGGAATGGTGGAAGTGGACCGTGAAGCTAGAGGCGCCGTGCACGCGACTGTCAATCGACAGGCCAAAGAACTCATTGCCAAGAAGAGAAGCTTGATCATCTACCCCGAGGGGACCCGGCCTCGCGACGGTGTCATGAAACGCTTCAAGAAGGGTGCCTTCACCATGGCAATTGCCAGCCAACTCCCGGTGTTGCCGATGTCAATCCACGGCAGCTACGAGGCGTTTCCCCCCGGCAAGCCGTGGGTGTACGGCGGTCCGATAAAAATCGTCATCGACCCGCCCATAGAGACTGCCGGTCTGAATCACTCCGACACCGGAGACCTTCGCGACCAGGCTTACAAGATAATCGCGGGCCGTGTCACTGCCATGGGTGGCGAGGTCGCCTAAAACTGCTTTCCCAATGTCTGGCGCGTCGCATCTGATCGCCGGCGTGAGCAGCAAGAGACACGCGATCAGTCATAGACTCCCGCCAGAAAAGCTTTCCCTTTCGACACCACACACAGAAACGCACCCACCGAAGTGACGAGTTGGTAACGATCGGCGTCGCGCTCTCCAGCCCACCATCGCCCACTGAGCCGCCAGGGCCCACTCCAGGTAAGTACCGGTTCCCAGCGCGACCCGAGACGGATCCGGGTCGGCATCCCACCATCCCACTCCACATCGATCGGTTGGAGACGAGGCGGCACCAACGCCGGGCTAGGTGAAGGAGTGGCCCCCGGCCACGGCGCATCGAGATCTCTCTCGCTCTCGACCCCTGGCTCACCCCACCGTGACCAGACCACCCTCTCTCCCGGCATCCGACCGCCCTGAGCCCGACCCTGAAGAACCCGATCGGGACCGAGCAAGGCCTGGGCCCGTGCCAACGCCCGGTCCGCCTCGATGCTTGACGACTCGTCGGTGAGCAACCCCAACTGTCTGCCTTCTCCCGAGAGATCGGCCGGGGTGATGCTCAGCCCCACTATCCCGCCGGGAACACCAGCGGTCTCCACCCAGGCTCGCAACTGCCACCACACCCGATCGGTCAGAGCCTTCGCGGTAAAGGGGTCGGCCGAGCGCCAGATTCGCTCACGAGGAGACCCATGCGCGGCTTCAACACTGACAGTCACCGTATGTGGCGCCACCCCGGCGGCACGTAGTCCTTTCAGCAGCCGCTCGGCCAGGTTTCGACCTGCAAAAGCCACGGCGTCGAGACTCTCCAGGGGCTCCTCAAAAGACATCTGCACCCCGAGTTCAGGATGAATGTCCCGGGGGTCGACGAGACGGTCCTCTCCGGTGGCAAGACGATGAGCCAAAACACCCGGGTTTCCGAACCGGGAGGCCAGTGTCTCCCTGGGTAACCCGGCCAGATCTCCGAGAGTGGAGATACCCAACCACCGGAAGGTGTCGATCATCTCTTCACCACCCATCGCCTCCCGAAGGGTGGAGAGGTCGAGTCGGGAGAGGAACCCGATCGTGTCAGTCACTACATGCGGTTCGTCGCTGGTGGCGGTGGCAGCCGCCCAACGGGCTGCGAATGGACCGTCGGCTATCCCAACAAGGGCGTCTCCGCCCCTCTGATCACCGGTGAGCTCGTCGAGCCCTTTGGCCACCTCGGCGGCAAGCGACCCCTCTCCTCCGTAGAAGCGAACAGCGCCGGCCACTGGCACAAACAACAGACCGGGTGACACCACCTCCACCCGCGGAACCAAATTCTCGACCATCTCGACGATGGGCTCGAAACAACGCGCCTCGTCGGCCAAGTCACGGACCAAAACGGTGGCGAAGGGAGCCAGAGCCTCGGCATCCCGACGCGGCATGCCAAGGGTGACTCCGGCTGTCAGGACTTCTTCCGTTGCTCCCGTCACACGGTCATCGACTACGAGAACCGGCTCTTCCGACGATGCGTCTGGCCTGGTCAACGACCACATTGGAAACCACACGCACAACGTCCGTGCCTTCATCCTCCACCTCGAATCGGCGGGTTATCCCGGCGGCGCCTTTGCCCGACGCCTCCAGTACCAGACGTCTCTTCTTCAACTTGCCGTGACCCCGATCGGCTCCCTCCCAGGTGACCCCGAGGGCATGGAGCCTGAGATGGGCGACACCCGTAGGAAGACCATTACCCATGGAACGCATCACCACGGCCACCTTTCGGGCTCGGGCCAGCGCCGTGAGACGACGGAGGTCATGGTCTTTGATCCGGGCTGGAACCTCGGCGTACACCGCCCGGACTCCCTCCAGAAGCGCCGCAGTGACCTGGGGCCAAAGGATCGGGTCGTCACAACGGACGATGACCAGTCGCTCGGCGAGGACACCCGTCTCCCAGGCGGCTTCGGGTGAGATCCATCCCCGGGTGTCCAGGGCAACCACAGGTGCAACACGAGAAGGCTCGGCAAGCAACTTCAAACCAAGTCGGGTCAACCCGGTGCCGGGGACACCGATCAATTCGATGATCCGACCGGGTTGAAGATGCAGAAACCCTTCTTCCCGGGTGTGTTGAACGGGAAGGGGGGATGCGATGTCCGTGGCAAATCCTGCTGAAGTGACACCGTCGATGCCCAAGTTTGTCTCCGTCGTAGGGCACTCCATCATATCGAACATATGTTCGATGGCAAGAGGGACTGAACCTACTCGCTCTAGACCTCCTCGAGATCCTCAATGCTCTTGGGCCAGTCGTCTTTGAGCAGTCTCGAAAGGGACCGGTCGGCTAGCAACTTGCCTCCGGTCTGACAGGTAGCGCAATAGTTGGTCTCGTTGGAGGCATAGACGATTCGCTGTACCGGTGACCCGCAGCGAGGACACGGCTCCCCATACTTCCCATGCACGGCCATGTCGGGTCGAAAGGCAGTCACCTTCTTCGGCCAGTCGTCTCCCGCGTCGTCGCGAAGCCGTTGTGTCCAGTCCGTCAGCGACTCGACCACTGCCTCGTGAAGACGGTCCACTTCCTCGTCACTCAACTGCGCGGTACGTTTGACCGGCGACATCTGCGCCTGCCAGAGAATCTCATCAGAGAAGGCGTTGCCGATCCCGGAGAAGATACGAGGGTCGGTCAAGACGCGTTTCAGGGTGCGATTCTCCGCACGGATCGCCTTCCCGAACTCACCCGCGTCGACTTCCAATGGCTCCACTCCACCACGATCGAGCGCAGCCACCCCTTCCCAACCACGCAGCAGCCAGATTCCAGCCCTCTTGCGTGTTCCTTGCTCGGTCAATATCAGAGAACCGGAGTCGAAGTCGATGGAGGCGAGGCCAACTTTCTGGGGAATCGCCTTCATCGGTGTCTCCCAACGAAGACGACCCGCAACCATGAGATGGATCACCAGATAGAGAAGGTCGCCGAATTCGAAGACGATTCGCTTGCCAACCCGATGGAGGTCCTCGACCGTCGAGCCCATCGGAGCATCAAAGGGTGGATCGTATGTCCGGAGAACCGAGGGCGAGGCGATCCGGACTCCTTGCACCTCTTGCCCAAGCACCCGTTGGCGCAGGGCCTCGATGTAAACGACGATATCGGGTAGTTCTGGCACTTCGAGAACGCTACCGCTGTCCGGGTGGTTGACTGTCTGAGCCTCGGGGAGTCCCGTTGAAGAGGATCGCCACGGCCACCGTGAGCACTCCGCCAACGCCACACAATTGTGGGTGTTGCTCTAGTTACCGCTCATCTTCTCAAAGGTCTCGTCGAAGCTCGGCGCGGCACGTCTGTTTCCGCCGGACTCGCCGGCGCCGGCTTTGTCGGCGCTCTTGTCGCCACCGTCACTGCCGGCTCTGTCGCGTCGATCGTCTCGGCTGTCACGACCCCGGCCGCCCCTGCCACGATCCCGGTCACGACCGCGGTTGCCGCTACCGCCACCACCGCCCTTGGGAGCTTCAGCATCGGGGAGTGTCGCCCCCTCGAGGGCGTCGACCAATTCGAGGCTCACCTTGCCACGATCGATTTCACGAACCCGGACCTGCAACTTGTCACCGTCGGAGAGATAGTCCTCGACTCGCTCGACACGCTTTGAGCCGTCGAGACGAGAGATGTGAAGAAGACCGTCACGTCCCGGAAGGATGTTGACGAAGGCCCCAAACTTGGTGATGTTGACGACCTTGCCGTCATACACGGCCCCAATCTCAGCCTCGGGTGGGAAAGCAATCTGCTTGACCCTTTCCATGGCAGCCGCGAGTGCCTCGCCATCACTGGAGGCGATACGCACGATGCCGACACCGTCGGCTTCCTCGATCTCGATGCTGGCACCGGTCTCTTCCTCGAGCTCTCGGATGACCGCGCCCTTGGGGCCGATGATTTCGCCGATCTTGTCCTTCGGAATCTCGACGGCCTCAATGCGAGGTGCCCACTTGTTCAACTCGGAGCGGGGCTCTGAGATCACATCGGCCATCGCCGCGAGGATGAATAGTCGGGCATCGCGAGCCTGATCCAGGGCACCTCTGAGGACTTCAGAAGGCAGACCTTGAATCTTGGTGTCCATCTGCAGAGCCGTGATGACGTCCGCCGTGCCGGCAACTTTGAAGTCCATGTCGCCCATGGCGTCTTCTGCACCAAGAATGTCGGTGAGAGTCGTGTACTCGCCGTCCTCGTGGATGAGACCCATGGCGATACCGGCTACCGGGGCGCTGATCGGCACACCGGCATCCATCATCGACAGGCTGGAGGCACAGACAGAAGCCATCGAAGATGACCCATTCGACGCCAGGACCTCGGAGACGAGACGAAGTGCATATGGGAATTCGTCTGAGGTGGGGACCACCGGGAGCAACGCCTTCTCGGCGAGGGCTCCGTGACCGATTTCCCGACGCTTCGGACCACGCATGAAGCCCGCTTCTCCTGTGGAGAACGGTGGGAAGTTGTAGTGATGCATGTATCGCTTGGACTCGGCAATGCCGAGCGTGTCCAACATCTGCTCCATCTTGAGCATGCCAAGGGTGGTGATATTCAGCACCTGGGTCTCGCCACGCGAGAACAGCGCCGATCCGTGAGTGCGCTCCACCGCGCCGGTCTCGATGGTGAGGGGCCTGACATCAGTCGGGCCACGGCCGTCCATGCGGATGCCCGAGGAGACCGTCCGTTGACGGGCCAGTTTCTTGAAGACGGCCTTGAAGGCACGCTTCGCCTCTGCCAGAGCGTCGGCGTCATCCTCGGCGATCTCGAGCTCAGCGAAGACAGCATCCCGGGCTTCGCCCTCGGCGGTCTGGCGCTCCTGCTTGCCGGCAATCTCGAGGACTTCGGCGATTGCGGATGATGCCGCGGTCTCGACCTTCGAGTACATCTCGTCGGAGTAATCGAGGGCCACCGGCCACTCTGTCTCGACGATCTCGACCTGTGACACCAGCTCGAGCTGGAGGTCGATCATCCCGGCGATATGCGTCTTGGCGGTCTCGAGACCCTGGGCGACTGCTTCTTCATCGGAAGGACGATCGCCGTCGGCGACGAGACGCAGACCCTCGGGGGTCGCACCCGCCTCAACCATCGTGATGTCGATGTCGCCACCGTCGTTGCGACGACCGGCTACGACGAGTTCGAACACGGACTCGGTCAAGTCTTCCTCGGTGGGGAAGGCGACCCACTCACCCTTCTTCAAGGCAAGACGAACAGCCCCTATGGGACCCACGAATGGGATCGAGCTGACCATGAGAGCAGCCGAGGCGCCGTTGAGCGCCAGAACGTCGAACGGGTTCTCCTGGTCGACGGACAGAGACGTGACAACGATGTGAGTCTCGTTGCGATAACCATCCTCGAAGGACGGGCGGAGGGGACGGTGGATGAGACGGCAGATCAGAGTCGCCTGCTCGGACGGACGTCCTTCCCGACGGAAGAAGGATCCCGGGATCTTTCCGATGGAGTACATCCGCTCTTCAAAGTCGACGGTGAGCGGGAAGAAGTCGATGCCTTCCCGCGTTCTTCGGTTGGCTGTAGCGGTTACCAGCATTTCGGAACCGCCCAGAGTGGCTACCACGGCGCCATCGGCCTGACCGGCGAGTTTGCCGGTGCTAAGGACGAAGTCTTTGCCGCCAATGGTGCCGCGAACAGTTTTCTCGGGCACGTTGTGCTCCTTGTCGTTGATTGCTTTGGAGCCGCGCCCGTTGGCAGTGGTGATGTCTCCGAAAAGAAGGCATCACCACTGTCAACCGACCTGGCTCACCTCTTGTGAGGGAATACCCCTCATTGACATGACGAGCGGGGTGTCCGCCCATCACGAAATATTGCTAGCGCCGCAAGCCCAACTTGGCGATGAGGCTTCGATACCTATCCACGTCTTGACGACGCAGATAGTCGAGGAGCCTTCGACGTCTGCCGACCATCAGGAGCAGACCACGACGACTGTGATGATCATACTTGTGGTCACGAAGATGCTCAGTCAGATGATTGATCCGCTCGGAGAGAAGCGCCACCTGAACTTCAGGTGAGCCGGTGTCGCTCTCATGAGTGCCGTACTCAGCAACAATCTCGGTAGTTGTTTTCATTGCGCGATAAACCTGAGCGAGTGAGGGGGATTCGGTCGGAACACTAACAGCAATCTGTCATCAACTCATATTCGTTGCGACCGAGGCGAGCCGATGCCTGGTCTTCTCGACGTCCGATCGCATCGCGGTGATCAAATCATCAACACCGTCGAACGCCAACTCCGGCCTGAGGAATTCGACGAACTCGATCGTCAGCACCTCGTCATAGATCTCATCTGAGAATTCGAGCATATGGGCCTCGATGAGTAGGTCGCCCCCTCCGAAAGTAGGTCTCACGCCGACGTTCACTGCCGCCTCGTGTACCTCGCCTCCCACCCGAGCAAAGGCGGCATATACACCGATCGCCGGAATCACCTTGCGCTCGGGTGGCAAGAGGTTCGCCGTCGGGAACCCGATTTCCATCCCTCTGTTGTCGCCACTCACCACCGTGCTCGACAGCTGGTATCGGTATCCCAAAGCCTCCTCGGCCTCACCCATGCAACCCGACTCGACCATCTCACGTATCCGACTGGACGACACCACACCGCCATCGTCATGAACGAGATCGAGCACACGCAGGGCGAACTCGCCAGACTTCCCCAGATTTCGAAGAAGTTCGACGTCGCCGGCGCGTTCCTTGCCGAATCGGAAGTCGGGACCAACCACGAGGTCTCCAACGCGCAGAGTCCTGACAAGCACCTCATCTACGAATTCCTCTGGTCCGAGGTCCTTGATCTCGCTCAAGTCCAGTATCCCCACTTGGTCGATACCCCAGGGTTCCAGTAGGGCAACCCGTTCCTCGATGGTGGTGATGAGGCGCGGATTCGTGCCCGGACGCAACACCTCGATCGGATGAGGATCAAAGGTGAGAACAGTCCGCACCAGGTCTGAGTCCAGCCCGGCGATCAGCGCCTGGTGGCCTCGATGGACGCCATCGAGTACCCCGATGGTCACCGAAGATTTCTCCGAACCAAGGTCCCAGCCTCTCCACGAGCCTCGCAACACCCTCATGTCGATAGCACGACCTCGGGTCGAGCCTGACCTCCATCAAGCCGGTAGACGGCCGCCAGGGAACCAGAGTCATCGAGCACCCGGTATGACTCTCCCTCGGGGCCATCAACAATGTCGCCGCCGACGAACCTCATCCCATGTCGAACCCCGCGCAAGGTTTCCGAACTCACTGTGACGGCCGGTAGATCGGTCAACGCATCCGACGGGGAAAGGAGATAGGACCGCCAGTCATCCATCAATTCCATCGACACCCCGTCGGCAGCCTTCAACGAACCGATGCGTGTTCGTCTGAGTGCTGTCAGATGGCCCGAACCACCGAGGGCGGCGGCCATATCGTCGGCAAGGGAGCGGATGTAGGTCCCCTTCCCACAGACAACCCTGAATTCGACCTCGGGATATGGTCCTGCTCCGACCTGAAGAACCTCCAGTTCGTGGATGACTACCGGGCGGGCTTCTCGCTCTATCACTTGTCCCTCTCTCGCCAACTCGTACAGACGACGGCCGTCCTTCTTGAGGGCCGACATCATCGGTGGGACCTGATGGATGACACCTGTGAATCTGGGCACGACAGCCATCAGCTCATCTGGCTCGAAGTCCATTGGCTCGCGTGAGAGCACAGCGCCGTCGGCATCGAGCGTGTCTGTGGCGACACCGAACTGGGCCGTTGCCAGGTACTCCTTGGGCTGATCTTGAACAAACCGGATCAGCCTCGTCACGTTTCCCAAGGCAAGAACCAGCGCTCCGGTCGCCATCGGGTCGAGGGTTCCGGCGTGACCAACCTTTTTGATGCCGGTCGCTTTCTTGACCTCACCGACCACCCGATTGGAGGTGATTCCCCCGGGCTTGTCAACGATGAGAAACCCTCTCACCGATACCCCTCGACGGCCTCCCGGACCTGCCGGATGACAACTTCGGCATCGGTCTCTGCCGTGAAGCCGGCGGCTAGACGATGGCCGCCGCCGCCCATCGCTACGGCCAGTGAGCCAACATCGGTGTCTCCACGGGAGCGCAGGCTCACTTTTACCCGCCCGTCTGCGTGCACTTTCGCCAAAGTGGCAACGTCTGCCTCCTCGGCAAGACGAAGGGTGTCGATGAGGTTGTCGATGTCCCCCCAATCGATACCGGCTGCCGTCAGATCCGCCTGAGTGACGATGGTTGAGACAAACCGGGCGTCAACATCGAGTTCGGCACGACCCAGGGCTGCGGCTGCCACCTTGAGGTATCCAAAAGGGCTCTGCTCGTAGACGTGACGCCCGATCTCGGTCGGGCTTGCGCCGGCACCAACCAGTGCCGCGGCGATCTGCAGCGTTCGCTGGGTGGTATTCGAATAGAGAAACCGGCCTGTATCGGTCACCAGCGCGGTGTGGAGACAGTTCGCCACGTCGGGTGTGATCGGCCAGTCGAGCAAACCCAGGAGATCAAACACCAATTCTCCCGTGGCCGCGGCCGTGGCATCGACGACAGAAATTGTCCCAAATCCTTCGTTCGTCACGTGGTGGTCGAGGACCACCAGGGTGGCGGCTTTTGAGGCATTTGAAGCCAACTCACCAAGACGATCGGGCGAACCCGCGTCGAGCACGACCATCAGGTCCGGTGCGGCTGGAAAGTCTCCCGGCGGAACCAGCAGATCAGAAGGGAGAAAGGCGAGATTGGGAGGCAAGACAAACGGCGATCCAAAGCTGGCACGGACCGTTTTGCCGGCGTTGCGCGCGGCGATGCCAAGACCGAGCATCGAGCCGAGAGCGTCACCGTCCGGCCCGACATGACAGGCCAGTGCCAGATCCGCGGTCTTGGCGATTGCGTCGGCTGCCGCTTCCAGCCCCTCGGTCTCACTCATTGTCTTCCGGTTCCCCTTCTCGAATCGAGCGGAGAATGGCATCTATTCGCTCACCACCGACCACACCCGGATCTATGGCGAATTCCAACTGCGGCGTGTATTTCATCCGCACCTGGCTTGCGATGATGGTTTGCAGTCTCTTCGCAGCACCGGTCAGGGCATCCAAAGCCGGCTGATGACGTTCGTTCTCCAGGACATCGATGTACACGACGGCATGTCGCAGATTCGGGGCCGTGTCGACCGCTGTGATGGAGACCATATCGAGACGAGAGTCGTTCATCCTTTCAATCTCCTCTGCTATCACCTCACGCAGTGTCGAGTTGACCTTCGGCATCCTGTCACTCATTCGGGTTTCTCCAACTCGCTCATGAACACGTCGAACACCTCGATCTCGAGACGGGAGTCAAGGTAGCGACGGAGCTTGGAGATCTGCATGTCCAGGCCCCGCCCATCCGGGGCGACAACAGCCACGCCGACGGTCGCCCTCTGCCAATCGTCGTGATGGTCGACCTCCGCAACACTGAACGAGCCAAGACGGCGCATACCTTCGATCACCGGGCGGAGAACCGCCCTCTTCTCCTTCAAAGACTGTGGCGTTGGGAGACGAATCTCGACCCGCAGGGCCGCAACCCGCATCAGGTGCGGGCGACCTCACGGATCACATAGACCTCGATGGTGTCGCCTTCCTTGATGTCCTGGTAGTCGTCGAAGCCTATGCCACACTCGAATCCCGATGCAACCTCACGCACGTCGTCCTTGAACCGTCTCAACGACGAGACAACACCGTCGTGGATGACCACACCGTCGCGAAGCAGACGCGCCTTGGCACCTCGCTGCACGACACCCTCGATAACCAGACAACCGGCAACGGTCCCCAGTTTTGGCACTTTGAATGTCGCACGCACCTCCGCCGTTCCGAGAATCTCCTCCTCCTCCTCGGGGGCGAGCCGGCCGACGAGAAGCTGTTCGATCTCCTCGAGAAGCTCGTAGATGATCCCATAGGTCCGGATCTCGATACCTGCTTGCTCGGCTAGCTTTCGCGCTTTGGGCTCCGGACGGACGTTGAAGCCAACGATCACCGATTCGGTCACCTCGGCGAGGGTCACGTCGTTCTCACTGATCCCTCCCACCGCCGTGTGGATTATCTGAATCTTGCCACCCTCGCGTCCGATCTTGCCGATGGACTCGCGAAGGGCTTCCAGCGATCCTTGAGCGTCAGCCTTGACGATGACGTTGAGGGTCGCATCCTCGCTTCGCAGCGACTCGAGAAGGCCCTGAAGCCGGTCTCGGGCGCTTGGAGCAACATGAGCCTGGACCCGAATGGCCTCACGTCGTTCGGCGGCCAGCTTGCGAGCCTCCCGGGCGTTCTTCATGACCTCGAAGTAGTCACCAGCAGCAGGGACTTCTTCCCAGCCCATGATCTGTACCGGAGCCGATGGGCCGGCTGACTCGATCTGCTCGCCTTCATCGCTCAGAAGAGATCGGACACGCCCTGCCACCGGGCCGGCAACGAATGAGTCGCCCTGCTCGAGGGTCCCCCTCTGAACGATCACCGATGCCACCGGACCACGGCCCCGGTCGAGCTGGGCCTCAACCACGACGCCGGAAGCAGCCGGCTTCGGGTTGCCCTTGAATTCCTCGAGCTGGGCGATCAAATCGATGACTTCCAGAAGCTCGTCAACGCCATCCCCGGAAAGAGCGGAAAGCTCAACACTGGGAACGTCGCCCCCCAGGTCCTCGGTGACGACCTCGTAATTGGTGAGCTCGGTGCGCACCCGGAGCGGGTCTGCGCCAGAAACATCCATCTTGTTGACGGCAACAATCATCTTCACGCCGGCGGCCTTGGCGTGTGAGATGGCTTCGATTGTCTGCGGCATGACCCCATCGTCCGCCGCGACCACCAGCACGACAATGTCGGTGATATTCGCTCCACGGGCACGAAGCGCGGTAAACGCCTCGTGTCCCGGCGTGTCGATGAACGTGACATGATGACCACTGACGTCGACCTGGTAGGCACCGATGTGCTGGGTGATGCCTCCCTGCTCTCCTTCGACGACGTTGGCCTTGCGGATCGTGTCGAGGAGGGTCGTCTTCCCGTGGTCAACGTGACCCATGACCGTTACCACTGCTGGACGCGGCTCCATATCTGACTCATCGTCATCAAACTGGGGACGCTCGGCCACCGCCGGTGGTTCGATTGCGGCCTCGACGTCGATGATGTATCCAAAACTCTCGGCCATCGAGTCGATCAGCTCGGCAGGCATCTGCTGTTCGACGCCGGCCGGAATTCCCTGGTCGAGCAAGGCCTTCACTACCTCGCTGGCCGGCTGTCCGACGGCATCGGCGAATTCAGCCACCGTCGCACCTTCGGTGATAGAGGCGAGCCGAATCTCCTGCTCGGGCTCGGACACCTCCACGATCGTCTCTTCCTCTTCGTCGGCCTCCGCTACGGTCTCCTCCTCGGCGGTCTCCTCCTCTGCCGTCTCTTCCTCGGCTTTTTCCTCCACCGGCTCTTCTTCTGCCGGAGACTCGTCTGCCGGGGCGAACGCGAGACGCAGTAGCTCTGCGGCCTCGTCGCTCAAACCCGATGACGCGGTCTTGACCTCGATTTC
Source organism: Actinomycetota bacterium (assembly GCA_027296205.1). Classification (GTDB taxonomy): domain Bacteria; phylum Actinomycetota; class Acidimicrobiia; order Spongiisociales; family ZC4RG35; genus SZUA-217. Next base: position 2,574 of record JAPUJM010000088.1, on the reverse strand, counting down.
GAGTTCCTCGGCATGTGCGAGAACCTCCTTGGAATCGACGCCCAACTCGCGCGCCAGCTCATAAACCCTCATTCAGCGATCACTCACTCTCATCGTCAACTGGCCCCTCGACCGCGTCCTCGTCGTCGGCCACACCTGGCGGTGTCTCCTCGGCTGGCGTATCCTCCGTAGGAGCGGCATCGTCCTCCACCGGGGCCTCGCTTTCGGCGACAGCATCCTCCTCTTCGACTACGGGCTCCACATCGGAGCGAATGTCGACTTTGTACCCGGATAAACGAGCGGCGAGACGGGCGTTTTGGCCCTCTTTCCCGATGGCCAGCGACAGCTGATGCTCCGAGACGATGACTTCCGCAGTTTTCTCTTCCTCATCGATGCGAACCTCTTTCACCTTGGCCGGACCCAGGGCCTCCGCAATGAACTGAGCGACATCGTCGCGCCACTGGACAACATCCACCTTTTCGCCACGAAGCTCGTTCACAACCTGGCGGACTCGTGATCCGCGGGCACCGACGCAGGCACCCTTGGGATCCACGTTGGGATCATGTGATATCACGGCGATCTTGCTGCGGTGGCCAGGTTCTCTGGCGATGTTCACGATCTCAACGGTCCCGTCGGTGAGCTCAGGCACTTCTAGTTCGAGGAGACGCCGAACCAGGTCCGGGTGGCTTCGCGAGACAACTATCTGCGCGCCCTTGGGCTCATTGCGGACCTCGAGGATCAACGCCTTGACACGATTCCCACGCTCCAGACGCTCGAATGGAATTCGTTCGCTGCCGGGGAGGATGGCTTCGGCGTCACCAAGATCGAGGATGACGGACCGGTAGTCCACTTGCTGCACGATTCCGGTGACGAGGTCTCCCTCCCGGCCCTCATACATCTCATAGATGATCTCACGTTTGGCCTCACGCAGCTTGAATTGCATGACCTGCTTGAACGACTGAGCGGCAATCCGCCCGAAAGCCTCGCCGTCGGGTGTGTCCTCCCACTCGTCGATGACATTGCCGTCCTCATCGAGCTCCTGGGCATAGACCGTTACCTCTCCGGATTCGGGATCGATCGTGACCCTCGCCTCTTCGGCCGCTCCGGGACTCCGTTTGTAGGCGGCGACCAGGGCGTTGGCGAAAGCATCGAGAATCGCATCGACCCCGACTCCCCGCTCGCGAGCGAGAACCTCGATGGCCTCCATCATCGTGTCGAGCTTCATGTCTCTCCTTCAGTGGCCCGGCTTGGGGGCCTTCTCCCACCGGAACACCGTCTTGGCGGTGATTACATCTTCATAACTGACCACGTTGGGGCCGTCATCGGCCTCGATCGTGAAGGTGTCCTCGTTGGCACCTGCGAGGACCCCTCGAATAGTTGTCTTCGTCTCACCAAGAGACACTTTGGCCACCAACTCCCGGCCCACCGACTTCCGATAGTGCGCGGGTCGCCTCAGGTTTCGCTCCAAACCAGGAGAGCTCACCTCGAGTTGGTATTGGCCCTCCAAGTCGGTTTCGTTGTCGAGCAACCTCGACAGCCCCTTGGCGAGGGATGCGAGACGATCAATCGTGACGCCCTCGCCATCCACTGTGACGCGAAGAATCCGACCCTGCCCCTGTCCGGCAAGCTCGAGATCATCCAGCTCGAGTCGCTCCGCGGCGAGGTAGGGCTCCACTACATCCCAGATGTCGGCTACCTGCGTCACTTATGTCACTCCACGACAAATCAGATGAGCGCCCTGGGCGCCCACCTGATGAAAAGCGTCCTGTTGTCCAACCGGATTATAAGGCTGATCGAGACTCAGCCCTAAATGCCAAAACGGTGCCTCCCGACGGCATCGATGACCGTCACCGCGACCTCCCCCAACTCCACATTCTCCTTCTCGAGCCCCCGGCGCTCAGTGAGTTCGACCACCCCCTCGGCCACCCCCCGAGGACCAACTGTGATTCGATAGGGAATCCCGATCAACTCGGAGTCGGCGAACTTGACCCCTGGGCGCTCCACCCGATCGTCGAGGAGCACATCGACATCAGCATCCTCGAGTTGGTTGTAGAGGTGTTCGGCAGTGGCTCTGGTCTGCTCGTCATCGACTCGCACGACAGTGATCACAACTTCGAAGGGAGCCACCGAGACAGGCCAAATGATTCCGTTGTCATCGTGGTTGGCCTCGACGACAGCCGCTATCCCACGCTCGACTCCGATGCCGTAGGAGCCCATGATGATGGGGTGGCTCACACCTTCCTCGTCCTGGACGTAGGCGCCAAAGGCCTCCGAGTACTTGGTCCCGAGCTTGAAGATGTGGCCAACCTCTATCGCCTTCCACAACTCCAGGGAGTGCCCACACCGGACACACTTCTCCCCTGTGGTGACAGCTCTCAGCTCAGCCCATTGGGTGACATCGATGTCCCGTGAGACGTCTACCCCCTTGTAATGCCAATCGTCCTCGTTGGCACCGGTGGTCATCCCCATGCGACCCTCGAGGGCGGGGTCGGCGAGAATCCGGACACCTTCGACACCCACCGCCCCGAGACTCCCGGGGTCGGCGCCGAGCAGATCCCTGATCTCCTCGGGCAGACTCGCCCGCAGATCGGCGGC
>JAPUJM010000087.1 GCA_027296205.1 Actinomycetota bacterium | reverse complement strand
ACCGTTGTCGAACAAGGCGTCCACGGCCTCCTGAAGCATGCGCTTCTCGTTGTTGACGATGATCTCCGGAGCACCGAGGTCGAGCAGTCTCTTGAGACGATTGTTCCGGTTGATCACCCTGCGGTAGAGATCGTTCAGGTCGGATGTGGCGAATCGGCCACCGTCGAGTTGGACCATCGGGCGAAGATCGGGCGGTATCACCGGGACAGTCTCGAGGATCATGTCCTCGGGACGGTTCTTGCCCTCCCAGAAAGGCCTGACGACCTTCATGCGCTGGGTGGCCCGCTGACGTCTCTGCTGCGATCCCCCATTGAGGTCGACATCGAGACGCTCCATCTCCGCGTCGAGGTCCAGATTGAGAAGCAGAGACTTCACCGCCTCGGCGCCCATGCCACCCTCGAAGTAATCGGCGTAGCGGAAATAGATCTCACGCCAGAGCTGCTCGGACTCGATGAGCTCCTTCGGACCGAACTTGCGGAAAGTATCGAACGCTTCCTCGATCAGCTCGATTTCCCGGTCGGATCGCTCCTGACGTTCCTTGATCTCCTTCTCGACTTCCTTGCGACGAGCGTTGATCTCTTGAGTCTTGGCGCCGCCTTCTTCCATGCGCTCGAGCTCGTCTTCGAGGGCCTCGAGACGCACCTCGTGCCATTCCTGGAATTCCGCCTTGACGACCTCGATCTCCTCACCCATGGTGTCTTCGAGCTCGGGGAGGTCCTTCTGACGTCGCTCTTCATCTACCGAGGTGATGATGTAGCTGGCGAAGTAGATGACCTTCTCCATCTCCTTGGGCGACATGTCGAGGAGGTAGCCGAGACGACTGGGCACACCCTTGAAAAACCAGATGTGGGTTACCGGTGCAGCCAACTCGATGTGACCCATGCGCTCACGGCGAACCTTGGAGCGGGTTACCTCGACGCCGCATCGTTCACAGATGATCCCCTTGTAACGGATCCTCTTGTACTTGCCGCAGTAACACTCCCAGTCCCGCTGGGGACCGAAGATGCGCTCGTCGAACAAACCCTCCTTCTCCGGGCGAAGGGTGCGGTAGTTGATCGTTTCCGGCTTCTTGACCTCTCCGTAGGACCAGGCGCGAATCTGATCGCTGGAGGCAAGGCCGATCTTCAGCTCATCGAATAGTTGCTGTGCCATAAATGTTTAGAACCTCTGGTCGGAATCCGGACGCTCCGGGCGGCTGAGGTCGATGCCGAGAGCCTCGACCGACCTGTATGTCTCCTCTTCGAGCTCTTTGAGCTCGACTTCCTCACCGGCCGAGAGCATCTCGACGTTGAGGCAGAGACTCTGCATCTCCTTTATCAGGACCCGGAAAGACTCCGGAATGCCCGGTTCGGGGATGTTGTCTCCCTTGACGATCGCCTCGTAGACCTTCACCCGGCCCTGGACATCGTCGGACTTGATGGTCAGCAGCTCCTGGAGTGCGTATGCGGCGCCGTAAGCCTCGAGCGCCCAGACCTCCATCTCACCAAACCGCTGGCCACCGAACTGAGCCTTACCACCGAGAGGCTGCTGGGTGATCATGCTGTAAGGGCCGGTCGACCGGGCGTGGATCTTCTCATCGACGAGGTGGACCAGCTTGAGCACGTAGATGTACCCGACGGTGACTTGGGTGTCGAAGGGCTCGCCCGACCTGCCGTCGTAGAGAGTGGCCTTGCCATCGTCGCCAACCAGACGGGTGCCGTCGCGATTCGGGTGGGCGCTGGCGATGACCTGCATGATCTCGTCTTCCCTGGCACCGTCGAACACCGGTGTCGAGATGTTGGTCCATGGCTTGACGCCGACCGAAGCCGGTGATGCGCCCTTGAACGGCTCCCAACCCTGCGCCGCGGCCCAGCCGAGATGGGTTTCCAGGATCTGACCCAGGTTCATTCGGGATGGCACCCCGAGAGGCGACAGGATGATGTCCACCGGAGTGCCGTCCTCGAGGAACGGCATCTCTTCCTCGGGGAGGACCTTGGAGATGACACCCTTGTTGCCGTGGCGCCCGGCGAGCTTGTCGCCTTCTGAGATCTTGCGCTGGGTAGCGACATAGATCCGCACCAGCTCATTGACGCCGGGTGGAAGCTCGTAACCGTCGGCTCGCTTGAACACTTTGACGGCGATGACCTTGCCTGTCTCGCCATGAGGCACCTTGAGCGAGGTGTCACGGACCTCACGGGCCTTCTCCCCGAAGATGGCACGGAGAAGACGCTCCTCTGGGGTCAGCTCGGTCTCACCTTTCGGGGTCACCTTTCCCACCAGGTAGTCACCGGGTCCCACTTCGGCTCCGACGCGGATGATGCCTTGCTCGTCGAGGTTGGCGAGAACCTCCTCCGGGACGTTGGGGATGTCCCTCGTGATCTCCTCGGCGCCCAGCTTGGTGTCCCGGGCGTCGAGCTCGTGCTCCTCGATGTGGACCGAAGTCAGGACGTCGTCCTTGACGAGACGCTGGCTGATGATGATGGCGTCCTCGAAGTTGAGGCCCTGCCATGGCATGAAGGCGACCAGAAGGTTGCGACCGAGTGCGAGCTCGCCGTGCTCGGTAGACGGGCCGTCGGCCAGGACGTCGCCCACCTTGACCTTGTCACCCTCCCGGACGATGGTCTTGTGGTTCATGCAGGTGCCCTGGTTGGATCGGTGGAACTTGTTGAGGGCAAAGGTGTGCTTCTGGTTGTTGTCCTTCGCCTTGACGACGATCTCGTCGCCGCTTATCTCGACGACCTCGCCGGCAACGCTCGACACCACCATGTCGCCGGAGTCTTGGGCCGCTCGAAGCTCGACGCCTGTTCCAACCAATGGAGCCTCGGCGGTGAGCAAGGGCACGGCCTGACGCTGCATGTTCGAGCCCATGAGGGCGCGGTTGGCGTCATCGTGCTCCAGGAAGGGGATCAGAGAAGTGGAGACCGAGACGATCTGCTTTGGGGAAACGTCCATGTAGTCGACGCTCTTCGCCACGACGTACTCGACCTCACCACCGGCACGACGCACCAGAACACGCTTGTTGACGAAGACACCAGTGTCTTTCAGTGGGGCGTTCGCCTGTGCGATGACGAAACGCTCTTCCTCGGTGGCCGTCAGGTAGTGGATCCTCTTGGTGACCTTCCCGGCCTCCACCTTGCGATATGGAGTCTCGATGAATCCGAAGTCGTTTACCCGTGCGTATGAGGCGAGAGAGCCGATGAGCCCGATGTTGGGGCCTTCAGGCGTCTCGATCGGGCACATCCGTCCGTAGTGGGAAGGGTGAACGTCTCGAACCTCGAAGCCGGCACGCTCACGGGAGAGACCACCCGGACCGAGCGCAGACAGACGACGACGGTGGGTGAGCCCGGCGAGCGGGTTGGGCTGGTCCATGAACTGGCTCAGTTGGCTTGTGCCGAAGAACTCCTTGATCGATGCGGTGACCGGGCGAATGTTGATCAGGCTCTGCGGCGTGATCGCATCCGGATCCTGGGTAGTCATCCGCTCGCGGACGACCCGCTCCAGTCTGGTGAGACCCACCCGAACCTGGTTCTGAACCAACTCGCCAACCGTGCGGATGCGGCGATTGCCGAAGTGATCGATGTCGTCGGTGCTGATCTGCACCTCGTTGCCCTTGTGGGTCACCATCGTCGCCTCGCCGGCATGGAGAGCCACGAGGTACCGGATGGCATCGATGATGTCCTCATCGCGCAGTAATTGAAGACCCTCGGCGCGGTAGTCTTTGGGTGCCTTCTCGTTGAATTTCTGGCTCATCTTGTAGCGACCCACACGGGTGAGGTCGTAACGCTTCGGATTCCGGAACAAGGTCTGAATGAGACCACGCGCCGACTCCACGGTTGTCGGCTCACCGGGACGTAGCTTGCGGTAGAGGTCGAGAAGCGCCTCGTCCTTGTCGGCAGCCGTGTCCTTCTCGATCGTGTTCCTGATCGACTCGGAGTTACCGAACATCTCGAGGATTTCCTCGTCAGTCTCCGCGATTCCGAGGGCCTTGAGAAACGCAGACACGTACTGGCGTCGTTTACGGTCGACGCGGACGCCGATGGTGTCCTTCTTGTCGGTGTCGAACTCCAGCCATGCGCCACGGCCGGGAATGACCTTCCCCGAGTAGATTATCTTGTCCGATGTCTTGTCCTTCGAGGTGTCGAAGTAGATGCCGGGAGACCGCACGAGTTGTGAGACGATGACCCTCTCGGTCCCATTGATGATGAAAACGCCCTTGTCCGTCATGATCGGGAAGTCGCCGAGGAAGACCTGCTGCTCCTTGATCTCGCCGGTGCCCCGATTCATGAATCGGGCGGTGACGAACAAGGGCCGGGCGTAGTTGGAGTCGCGCTCCTTGGCATCTTCAAGACTCATCACCGGATCGTTGAAGCGGTGATTGGTCAGTTCGAGCGCCAGCGATCCAGTGAAATCCTCGATCGGGCTGATCTCGTTGAAGATCTCACGGAGCCCTTCATCGAGGAACCACTGGAACGATTCATGCTGTACGGCAATCAGGTCAGGTAGGGGTAGTACTTCGGGGATTTTCCCGAATGAGAAGCGCTCAGCCACGCGTGAAGCCAAGAGGTGCCTCCTTGAGGTGGTGAAATTGGGAGTGACGCAAGAAAGCACATGCTAACAGACGCGGCAGCATGTCCCCAATTCAATCTTAAACTGTCGAACCAGCCCTCATGGCGATGGCCGCAAGAGAGATTCGGGTCCCGAGGGACTGATCCACATCCTATCGCAAATCTGCGAAACGAGTCAAGGGTTCCTGGTCGCGGAGTTGCTCAGGATCCCGCCACCAACGCCAGCTTGTCGGCATCGAGGATGCGGATGCTCCGGTATCCCGTCTCGACGACACCCTGATCACGGAGCCTCCCCAGCGCCTCGTTGACGGACTGTCTGCTGACTCCGAGGAGGGCGGCAATCGTGGCCTGGGAGAGATTCACCTCCGTTCGTCTCTCCCCCTCCTCCACCAGCAGATCGGCGACCTGCCCGAGGACGGTCTTGTGCATCAGCCTGATGACTCTCCTCTGAGTTCCTTCGAGCTGGCGAAGTCCGGCAACGAGCCACCGCAGACAGATCGCCGGGTGCCGCGCCAACTCCGGCAACAAACGAGTGCGATCGAATCGGAAGACCCGGACCGGTCCAACAGCCATCGCCGACGAGATGTAGGGCGTGTCGCCAAACATCGCGATGTCGCCGAGCACCGACCCGGGGCCCACTCGTGAGACGACACGTCTCGTCGGACCTTCGCCCCGGTAAACCTCGACCTGCCCCTTTTCAACGAGGTACGCCGCGTCTGCCGGAGCATTTTCCTTGAACAGGTGAGTGCCCGGGTATTTCGAGATGACCTCCCCAACATCACGGAGCAGGTCGACGTCGGCCGGCGAAAGTGGTGCATAGTCGGGGCGTCCGAACGATCGAGCCAGCCAATCGAGATGTTGCTGTTCGGCCTGTCGCTTCACGCCCCGTTCAACAGACGGGCCGCCGACATTCTTCCAGATGATCAACCGAGCCAGGCGCCTCATCTGGCGCTCCCCCAACGCAAACACGCTGACTTAAAACGGACATGCGACCGTACTTGGGTCGGAGGGCACTTACTATCAACCGGACGTGGCCAGGCACAAGGCTCCGCATCATCTCTGGCCATGGGGAGCCGCGGCTGTTGCCCTCATCTTCATCATGGTCGCTCTGGCGTGGGCCAATCACCTTTCGACAGAAGGCTCGACCGTCGCCGGGAATGTGCATTTCGCCGGCATAGACCTGTCGGGCGCGTCGATCGATGATGCCAGGGGGGTTGTCGAGTCCAGGGCCGAGGATCTGCTCGGAACACCGATCTACCTCGTTACCGGCGGCGAGGACCTGGCGACGACAGCAGGAGAGCTCGGCTTTTCCTACGACACGTCATCGGTTCTCGACGAGGTCACCACCGCTCGGCATGCGGGCAGCTCGATGGACGTCTTTCTCGCCTGGTCGGAGTCCTTCTTCAGCGTCATAGAAGTCGCCGACCTCATCGTCTTTGATCCGGCTGTCGCCGGAGAACGTCTGGCCGAAGCGCCCGAGATGGTCCTCGCATCACCCATCGAGCCAGTTCTCACTTTGGATGGGGCCCACCGCCTCTATGTCATCCCTGGGGTGAGCGGTCTCTCGATCGATATCGACGATCTGGTGGCACGCATCGGCGACATCGACCTGATGGAAGGGCCGCAAACGATCGAAGCGAAACAGCTGGTGGTGACCCCCGCTGTCACCGACTCGGAAGCCGAGGCCACCAGCGAGCGGCTCAATGGTTTGACGAAAGGTGGCATGGAGGTTCTGGTCGGATCGGCCCACAAGACCCTGACGACGGCCGCGCTGCGACGACATCTGCGGGCCAAAGCCAACGGTGGGCAGTATCAAGTCGAGTTCGACGTGACCGGGCTACAGACCGAGCTGGAGTCTGCATTCGACAAGCCGGTTGGCCGTTTCGAGGCGCCGACGATGGACGTCGTCGATGGTGACTTGGTCGTGGTCAGCGCCGGCGACCCCCCTCCGGTTTGCTGCGATCGCTCATCTGTTCGCCAAGCGGCCGAGGCGATCCTGGCCGGTGGGAAGGGTCCGTGGCGCCTCGAGCCCAGAGCGACTGACAACCCCGATTTGGTGGCCTGGTCGGACGGCACACTGATAGTCGACAAGGTGGGAGAGTTCACGACCCGGCACTCGTGCTGCCAGTCCAGGGTGACCAACATCCAATTGATGGCCGACATCGTTCGCGGCATCTACCTCGTTCCCGGCCAAACGGTGTCACTCAACGAGCATGTGGGCGAGCGGACCAGGGAAAAGGGATTCTTGGCCGCGGGTGCGATCCGCTCCGGGCGTCTAACCGACGAGGTCGGAGGGGGTGTGTCCCAGTTCGCCACGACGATCTTCAACGCAGCCTATTTCGCCGGGCTCGACATCGACTCATACCGGAGTCACTCGATCTACTTCTCACGATACCCGTATGGGAGGGAGGCCACCATCTCGAATCCGTCGCCGGACCTCATCCTCAACAACACCACCGACTACCCGGTTCTGATCTGGACGTCTTACACCGACCGGTCCATCACAGTGACGATGTACTCCACCAAGCACATCGACGTCGTAGAAGTCGGGCAGCGGGTCTCCCGACGCAACAGGTGCACCCATGTGGAGACGGATCGTCAAAGGACCTACCCGGATGGGACCGTCGTGATAGACACATTCGAGGCCAACTATCGCCCGGGGGAAGGTATCGACTGCAACGGAAACCGGATACCGACGACGGGTACCTGACAAGCCAGGAATTTGGTTCGTTGCCGGCGCCTTCAGCGGTACATGAGAGAGCAGATCACCGGTGTATTCGAGGGTGGAGGCGTAAAGGGCATAGCCCTGGCGGGAGCCGCTGCCGCAGCCATGGACGATGGTTACGTATTCGAGCAAACGGTGGGGACATCGGCAGGTGCGATGGTTGCATCGCTGGTGGCGGCCGGGTTTGGCCCCGGTGAGCTGCGGCATGCAGTGACCGGGATAGATTGGCCCGGTCTCACCGGCAAGAGCTCGCTGCGCAAGAACATCTCGATGATGTTCCGCCTCGGCTTCCATTCCGGGTCCAAGCTCGAAGCGGTTCTTCGCCGACTTCTGAGGTCGAAGGGAATCAGGGGTTTCGGTGACCTTCCCGACGGCTCCCTCATGGTTGTCGCCACGGATCTGAACCATGGCCGCGGAATCGTCCTGCCCAACGACTTGCCGGGTCTGAGTCACGACCCCAGGGCCTTTCCGGTCGCACGGGCCGTGCTCATGTCATTATCGGTCCCGTTTGTCTTCGAGCCGGTGCGGCTGACCGATCGTGTCAGCGGAGAGGAGCTCCTGATGGCGGACGGGGCGATGACCGCCCGCTTTCCGGCCCAGCTGGTCCCGAGAAATTCGTCATCGATTGGATTCAGGCTGCGTCCGCCTCCGGGTCACCACCCCCACCACGAGATCAAGGGCCCGGTTTCACTGGCCACGGCCGTGATCGGCGCCGGGATCTCGGCCCAAGAGGACCTGCCACCGATGTGCGGCCCTCTTGATCGGGTCGTCGAAGTGGTGGTCGACCACGACTCACTCGACTTCGACGTCTCCCCGAGTCTCGCTGCCGAGCTGTTTGACATCGGTCATGCGGCTGCGCGGAGAGCACTGTGTGCCCCCCAACGTAAATACGATGACGTCTCAACGGACAGATGACGCCGCTCGCGGTGTCCTCGTCCTCTGCGCACCGCACCGGGTGCGCATTCGTCCTGCGTCCTGGCGAGGCGACGCCCCTGCCTCGCCGAAGCATGCGACCGTACTTACCTTGGAGAGCACTCAGCCACGACCTCCCGCCAGTTGCCGGGCTTGCGGGCTCCTCGCCAGCCTGACCATGGCCACCACGCCAAGCGCCGGACCGATGGCCAGTATCGGGAAAGCCCACTGCCAACCCACACTCTCGGCAATCGCCGGCACCCAGCGAATCGTGACCAGTGTGAGCAGGAAGCCGACCGCCGTCTGCAGGGTCAGAGCGGTTCCTCTGACAGCGTCCTCGGCTGTCTCGACGACCATGGTGGAGAACTGGGCGGAATCAGCCACCACCGTCAGGCCCCACACCAACATGAAAGGCAGGACCACCCACGGGGCCGTGCCAAACACGAGCGGGGTCAATGCCGCGCAAGTGCCCGACACAACCATCGCCCCTCCGGCAACCCGGGTTCGACCCAGTCGATCGGCCAGGGACCCGGCCCGCCACGAACCGAGGCCACCCACGCCGATCACAGCAAAGGTGATCAGTGGTATCGAGCCATAGCTGCCCCCGAACGCCGACGCCGAGGCAGCGAGAAAGGCCGCGGTCCATGTCCACATCGCGTACAACTCCCACTGGTGGCCGAGGTACCCGTACGTGGAGAGCCGAACTCCTCTATTGCGCACCACGAGACCCAACTGGTGCCACTGGAAGCTCTGGGTGGGCACCTCATGAGGGCCGTCCCCCACCCGAGTCATCATCCCGGCAGCGACGAACGTGAAGGCCGAAGCGGCAATCACGACTCCCTGCCACTCGAGTCCTAGGCCACGGACGAGATGAGGAGATGCCGAACCCAGTGTCAGCGCCCCGACGAGCACTCCCAAGGCCATGCCACGGCCGGCTTTGAACCATCCGGCCATCACCTTGAGCCCTGCCGGGTAGACGCCGGCCAGAAAGACCCCCGTCAAGAAGCGGAGCCCCAAAGTGACCATGACCGTTGACTCGCTCATGAACAGCAAGCCGAGATTGGCCAATGCACCGCCCACGGCGCTGAAGAGGAAGAGCCGGCGGCTCGGAATCACGTCGGCGAGGTTGAAGACGGCAGAGAGCAAGGCGCCAACGACAAACCCCAGCTGAACGGCGAGGGTCAAGCCGGCCTCCTGGCCCGTGTCGAGGCTCCACAAGTCCCGGAGCTGTGGGGCTACCGCTGAGGCGGAGAACCAGAGGCTGAGAGCGAAGAGCTGGCCAACGGCAATCGTGGCCAGGGCCCGACGCTGTGCAGAGGCCACGATGCGTGGACCTCGGTCACCAACCAATCACCGACGGCGAACCTGGCGGGAACGCCCCTGATTCCAACACCGGGTTGTCTCCAAAGCCGAGCGCCTGAAAAATCACAAAACCAATCGCGAAGAGGACAGCGGCGATCATCATCCCCAGCAGCCAGGCCGGCATCTGTCGTTTCTGGTCAGCTACGTCAGGATCCATGGGACCAAGCTAGTGGCGATCGGCTGAGAAGAGACCTCAACCTTGCCATACCTTGGCATCAGGCCAAAAGGTCCTGGTGTCCTTCTCGAATGAGGTGAACCCAGGCAACACATCGAGGATCTCGCCGGAAAGCCGGCCGGAGAGCGCCCTCCCGTTCGATGGGTCCCAGATGGTTCCGGTCTCCAAATCCACCAGATCGTCACCGGAGACAGCAAGGGTGAGAACTTGATCCCCGACCCGTCGATGAAAGACCTTCCAGCGGTCCGTCGTCTTCGGGTCGAGCACAACCGATATCGGCACGTCGGCAATGAGATCGTTGGCGGGGCCATGCTCAGACAGAACCGACACCGGATAGACCCCCGCTTCGTCACCAAAGTCGACCACGATCGTCATCGATTCGATCTCGAACCCCGACCCCCGCGCCGGAGCGTCGAGAGCAACGGTCGACGGATTGTCTTCCTTCCAGGTGCCCCAAGATGTCAGTTGTGCCGCCATCAGCTCGAGACGGTCGCCGGTCCGGGGTCCCATCACGGCCTCGCCCAGAGGCTGGCTCCAGACGCTTCCCGTATCGTGGTCCCACCATGTCATCGCGTTCCCCAAGAGTGCCCCCTGGTTACCCAGCACGAGGACTTCTCCGTTCAGGTCTCGGCGATGGACCATCGCCGTTGCGCAGAGTGGTCACCAGCTGACGAGGATCGGTGTGCCGCCGATCCAATCGATGACCATCTCCCGTCGATTGAGGAAACTGACCGGATACGCCTTGGCCTCGCCATCCAGTTCGATGCCGATGACGAGTACGTCGTCAGGCCAGTCCGATTCGGCCGCCGGTTTGAAGGTCGGGTTGTAAATCGGGAGGATGGCGTCCCGGGGGAGCAGTTGCCGGAAGTCGTTTGGAACCGGCTCACCGGCAGCAACCGGATCATGGACGCCCTCAGGCACCACGATTGGACCCGCGTCGACCTGAAATCGATTTGCGGTTGATCCGACAAACCAGAAGGCAACGACGGCCAGCAGGGCCACGGCCAAAAGCCCGTAGGCGTACTTCACGTTCGATTGAAACGCCTGAGGATGGCCAACTAATCCATCCGGTCCGATTTTGGTCAATCGGTATCGACGCGAGAGAGTCCCGACCCAGGAAGCAGGCTGGGTCGGGACTCTCGGTTGTGCGGGGGACTACTCCTGGGAGCCGCTTGAGCCGGCCGTGATCGCGACCTTGCGGGCCTTGGAGGCCTCGCTCACCGGGATCGACAGTGTCAGAACCCCGTTTTCGTAGGAGGCTTCGACGCCTTCGCCGTCGAGCCCGTCGCCCAGGAAGAAGCGGCGAGCAAACCTACCGATTGGACGACCACGAGCGATGTCGGTGCGACCCTCGTCGGCCAACTCATGACGCTCGACGGTCACGGTGAGGTGCTTCTTCTCGACTTCGATGTCGATGTCCTCCAGCTGGACCCCCGGGGCGTCCACTTCGAGATAGAAGGTGTCTTCGACTCGGTAAGTGTCGGCAGCCAGGAAGTATCGCCATGTCGAGGACCGATTGTCGGCCTCGAAGAACGGATCGAAACGATGAATCATCTGGTAATTCTCCTCTTTAGGTTCCGGTGTGTCATTTCAACAGGGATTATGAATCATAAAACCTGATATGTCAAATATCAACTTTGCTCAGTCTTGATGTTGAGGTGAAAATACCATCTACCCTTTGGTCAGGGATGGCAAGACAGTTACCAGCCACCATCGGTTGGCGGGAATGGGTGCAGATGCCCGAATTCGGCGTCACCGAGATAAAGGCAAAGGTCGATACCGGGGCCGACAATTCGTCGCTGCACGCCTTCAACATCGTTCGCTTGGAGAAAGACGGGGTTCCCTACGTGAGTTTCGAGATCCACCCAAGACAGAGGAAACACCACCCCTCGATCGTCTGTGAGGCCGAGGTCGTCAAGGAGCGAAAGGTGCGCAACCCGGGTGGAAGGACGGAGATGCGGCCGGTCATTCGCACTCGACTCAAGGTGGCAGGTCGGGAATTCGAGACCCTCATCAACCTGACGACACGAGATGAGATGACATATCGCATGTTGCTGGGGCGACGGAGCATCAGAACGGAGTTCCTGGTCGACCCGGGGCGCAGCTATCTCGGTGGACGTCCTGCCAGATTGGAGCAGACGTGAAGATCGCCATCCTCTCCCGCAGCTCCGGCCTCTACTCGACGGCTCGGCTGAAACAAGCAGCGCTGAGTCGGGGACACGAGGTAGCCGTGGTCGACTACCTCCGCTGCTACATGGACATCACCGCCCGACGACCCAGGGTCTTGTTTCGGGGTGAGGAGGTCAGTCCGGACGCCGTCATCCCCCGAATCGGAGCCAGCTACACCTTCTACGGGGCAGCCGTCGTTCGTCAGTTCGAAATGGCTGATGTCTTCACGGTGAGTAGTTCCGACGGGATCAGCCGATCCCGGGACAAGCTGCGATCGAT
>JAPUJM010000086.1 GCA_027296205.1 Actinomycetota bacterium | reverse complement strand
CCTATTCACCTCTCTGAGAACGAGAGCATCAAGACGAAGTGGATGCCGGTGATTCGCTCCGGGGAAGCCGTAGCGGCATTCGCTCTCACCGAACCTGGCGCCGGCTCGGACGCCGCCAACCTCATGATGAGTGCCGAGCCTGACGGTGATGGATATCGTCTGAGCGGCGAAAAGACTTACATCTCCAACGCCCCCGACGCAGACGTGACAACAGTGTTCGCCCGTACCACTGAGAAGGCCGGGTACCGGGGGATCACGGCCTTTGTCGTACCGATCTCACTCGATGGAATCACCGGCGAGTCGATCGAGATGATCTCGCCGCATGCGCTGGGTCGATGGACGTTCGATGGTGTCTACGTCCCCGGTGACCACGTCCTGGGTGAGGTTGACCACGGCTTCAAGGTCGCCATGCAAACCCTGGACCTGTTCCGGCCCAGCGTCGGCGCGTTCGCATTGGGAATGGCCGAAGCCGCGCTTCAGATAGCAGTGGAGCATGCCGTCAGCCGCGAGGCGTTCGGCACCCCGATCTCAGAGTTTCAGGGGGTCTCCCACCAGCTGGCCGATGTTCGGGTGGCGATCGCAGCGGCTGAGCACCTCATCTACTCAGCCGCCGAGTCGTACGACTCGGGTGACCGCGAATCACTCACGGGCAAGTCGGCCATGGCCAAGCTCCACGCCACGGAGACGGCACAGAAGGCGGTCGACGTAGCTATTCAGGTTCTGGGTGCCCGCGGTCTGGAGGCCGATTCGACACTCGCCCACCTATACCGTGAGGTGCGGGCTCCTCGAATCTACGAGGGGACGTCGGAGATCCAGCGCAACATCATCGCCAGAGAGGTGTTTCGGGGACGGCTCTAGGCGACGGCGACACCGGCCCGGACCATCACACAGGCCTCGGCCAGCCACTCGAACTCTCCGGCCTCGAGAACGTCATGCATCTCGTTCGAGAAGGCGCCTGGCTGAACCCAGATGTTGCGAATACCAGCGTCGGCGCAGTCCCCCAGGACGCCGATGCCCCGCTTCGCCGGCACGACGAGAACCACGATCGTCGGCTTCTCCGGGAGGTCGGACACCTTGGCCCAGCAGACATCCCCGTCGACAGACTGGCGATAAGGATTGACCGCCAACACAGGAAACCCCTTGCTCTTCAGATCGCGGTAGATGATCCCTCCATACTTGGTGGGGTGGTCGGTGGCCCCGACCACCGCCAGTGACGTGCCGGGCTCGGTGAGAAGAGTGGTTAGATCTTTCATGTCTCTCTAAACGCTAACCGGGTCAGGAGAGATTCCCAGAAACAGCTGCTGTGGTTGTATCCCCTTTAGCCCAGTGTGCTCTAGGTACGGGTGGCTTTCCACGCCTCCCGCAACTTCACCTTCCCTCCGGTGCGCAGCAGCGCCCCGGTATACACCCGTGCCCCGATCCGCACCAGCAGGTAGATGGACACCAGGACCAAAACGACCGACAGAGCGACTTCCCAAAATGGGGCGTTCCCGACCGCGGAGCGCACCGGCATCACTATCGGGGTCCAGGGCGGGAAAAACGAAGCCAGCCGCACAAGAAGGAGATCGGGGTTCTCAATTGCCCGCACAGTGATGAAGAACCCGGGCAGCACAAGGACGCTCGGCAGAAACGCCACACTCCCCAGGTCCTCCTGGCGGGAGACGGTGGCGCCGAGCGTCGCGAACATGAAGGCATACAAGGTGTATCCGAGTAAGAACCAGAAGATGACTCCACCGATTATCTCGGCCCCGAGACTGGGAAGCGATACATTCGGGATCTCGATGATCGAAATCACGACGGTAACGGTGGCCGCCAGCACCAGTAGCTGCGCCAGGCCGAGCGCTCCGATGCCGAGCACCTTGGCGACCAGGACCTGGGCGGGTTTGACCCGCGACAGCACCACCTCGACGACTCGGTTCTGCTTCTCCTCCACCGTTCCCATCGCCACGAACTGGCCGAAGACGAGGATCGACATGTAAAGGATGAATGTTCCGACGAAAGCCGCGATCTGGCGTGGCTCCTCCTCGGGATCTGGAGCGACCAGCGTCCGCTGCGTCAATTGGGTAGGCGCCACTAGCCGGATCATCTCCTCATCGGTGAGCCCGAGCTCCTCCATCACCACCCGCTGTTCCGCGGCCGCCACCGCCCCGGTCACGATCGTGGCGGTGCGGAGCGACTCGTCCTCATGCCACACCAGCTCGCTTCCATCGACCAGTACCACGTCGATGGATTCGTCATTCAATGCTTGTTCAGCCTCCGCAACCGTCTTGAGCCGGGTGACAGTGACCTCCACATCGAAGGCGGCAGCCTGTTCATGCAGGCCGCTCTCGAGCGCCGCCGGTTCGGAACCGACCAGGCCGATGTCGATGGGCTCCTCCTCACCTTGGAGGAGCAGGATGATGGGGCCGGCGAGGGCGACGACCACCACCAGGGTGCCCATGGCCACCAGGAAGGTCCGGCTCTTGGCTCGCTGCACGAATTCACGGCGAGCCAGCAGGATCACCTGTCGATAGCGGCTCATCGCTTCACCGCCTCTCTGAACAGATCCGACAGGGTCGGAGGCTCGAAAGCGAAACGGTCCACCTCTCCGGCTGCGGTGGCGGCGGCCAGGATCTCCGCCACCGGCGCGTCCTTTCCGACGACGGAGTGAAATCGGCCCTGATCGTCGACGATCTCGACGCTGTGGGTATTCGGCACCCAGGGCCGACCGTCAACCACGACATCGAGGCGTCTCCGAGACGATCTGGTCTTCAGTTCTTCGAGCTCGCCGCTCAGCACCACCCGGCCGTGATCGATGATGGCTACGTCCTGGAGGATGTCCTCCACCAGATCGAGCTGATGGCTGGAAAAAACAATCGCGGCGCCCCGGTCGGCAAGGTCTCGCAGAGTGCCGGCCACCTCCACCACTGCCAGGGGATCGAGACCCGAGAACGGCTCATCGAGGATCAGCACCACCGGGTCGTGAACGAGCGCCACAGCCAGCTGCACCCGCTGCTGATTGCCGTGGGAAAGGTCATCGACCTTATCGCTCGCTCGCTCCGCCAGCCCTAAGACCCCAAGCCACGAATCCGCGGCCTTGCCGGCGGCGCTGGAGCTCAACCCGGACAGGCGTCCGAAATGGACCAACTGCTCCCGCACCCGCATCTTGGGGTAGAGGCCTCGCTCCTCCGGCATGTATCCGAAGCGGAGCCGATCCCGGTCGGTCACGGCTCGACCTTGCCAACGCACCTCGCCGGCGTCGGGTCGGACCAAACCGAGGATGCATCGCATGGCCGTCGTCTTCCCGGCACCGTTAGGGCCCAGAAACCCCAGGATACGTCCTGGAGCAACCGCGAAACTGGCGCCGGCCAAAGCGACAACATCGCCGTATCGCTTCTCAAGTGCGTCTATCGAGAGAATGGTTGCCTCCGAAGCTCGAGTGTCATCTTTGCAGCCAGGAACCGAGACCCCATAACAGCGCTCGCCCACCACCCGTTTGGAGCCCCGGAAATGTGCACGATAGCCGGCAGGGCCATCGGGGAGCCACGCTGAGTGGTGAATGTGGCAAGTGGAGAGCGCACTCGAAGTGCCGATCTGGCGCACCTGCTGGAGTCCTCGTTATTACGCGAGATCAGGGTGATCGGTGTGCAGACCCATCTAGCCCCAGTTGCCCCACCGATATGACAGATATCATCGCCACGGCGGTGCCCCCGTTGACGGCGATGCCACAAGAGGGGTGGCCATCAGCCGGGTTAGCGGCTGCATCGTGAAACCAGGCGACTCCCGAGCCCGCGGATTCCCCTGTGCTCGACGAGCTGGAATTCGACCTTGGTCTAAATTTCTTCATCATCTTTCGTCCTTCTCACTGAGCGAGCGGACATTGGTTGACCGGCAGCACGATGCCCGGTGGTGCCTACGTCTCTCTTTCGATTTGCTGACGAACCGCTAAACCCGAGCCTGGCGCGAGGCCGCCGTCCGCTTACTCGTAGGCAATGGCCTCCAGCACATCGAGGTTGGAGGCTCGCCAGGCTGGGAAGATGGCGAAGACGACGCCGAGTAGACCGGTGGCGATGATCCAGACTGCCAACGTGCCGAATGGGATCGCGAAGGCGCTGAATCCCTGGTCAGCCAGCGCCTGCAGGATCGCCCAGGCGAAGAACACTCCTATCACGACGCCGAGCGCAGAACCGAACACTGCGATGATCGACGC
>JAPUJM010000085.1 GCA_027296205.1 Actinomycetota bacterium | reverse complement strand
GCAATACGAGCCTTCCTCCATGATGTTTTCGGATAAGCCATAAACCCTCCTCAGGTCAGGCCTGTCGCGATCACCACTTGAACCCACCCTCGTATCCGGGCCTTACAACCTGAGGTTCGCAGAAAGCGGTCGAGCTGGTGTCGGTTGCTCACCGCCCTAGTCTCTACCGACCCGGCTGAGTGGCGGGGGCAGGCATCGAGAGTAGGGATCAACATGGAATTAGGACTCACCAGTTTCGCCGAGACCATCCCCAACATCTCGGGTGAAGTGGTGGGCCACGGGGAACGTCTCCGTCAGGTGCTCGAGGAGATCGAACTCGCCGAGAAGGTTGGCCTGGATGTCTATGGCCTCGGAGAGCACCATCGACCCGATTTCGCCTCCTCGGCGCCGGCCGTGGCGCTGGCGGCGGCGGCGGGGCGCACCTCGAAGATCCGACTGTTTCCTGCGGTGTCGATCCTGAGCACCGACGACCCGGTGCGGGTCTTCCAGGAGTACGCCACACTCGATCTGGTTTCGTCAGGGAGAGCCGAGCTGCTGGTGGGCCGGGGATCCTTCATCGAGTCGTTCCCGCTGTTCGGGTACTCCCTCGACGACTACAACGAGATCTTCGCCGAGAAACTCGACCTGCTTCTCGAGATCAGGGACAACGAGAGAGTGAGCTGGTCTGGCCGGTTCCGGAGCCCGATCGAGGACACCGGCATCTACCCGAGACCGGAGCGGCCATTGCCGATCAGGGTCGCCGTCGGCGGCACCCCTCAGTCGATCATCCGTGCGGCCACACGCGGTCTTCCGGTGGCGTTGGCCATCATCGGTGGGAGCCCGGATCGTTTCCGGGTGCTGGCCGACCTGCACCGCAAGACCCTGGTCGAGTCGGGCTACGACCCCGAGGAGGTGCCGTTGTCGGTCCATGGGCACGGGTTTGTCGCCGACAGCACCGAACAGGCGGCTGAAGAGTTCTACCCCTCCTACGCAGCGGCGATGACCCGCATCGGTCGGGAGCGAGGATGGGACCCGATGACCCGGGAGCAATACGACATGTTGCGTCAGCCCGACGGCTCGCTGGTGCTGGGGGATCCGAAGACGGTGGCCGCCAAGATCGTCCGCTGGAGGGAAGTCCTCGGCGTCAACCGGTTCGAGTTGCACGTCAGTGTGGGGACGCTCCCTCACGAGAAGGTGCTGCGAAGCATCGAGTTGTTGGGTAACGAGGTGGCGCCGTTGGTTCGCGAGTGATGACTCAGAACGGTCGATCTGAGGTGACTGGTTCTCGAATGTACCGTATCCCCATCCTGATGTGTTTTTCGACGAGAGTGATAGACCGATGACGACAGGCCACGCCGAGGCGCTGATCTTGTTCGGCATCACCGGAAACCTGGCCCGGACCCGTCTCTTTCCTGCCCTATACGCCCTGGCCTCGTCGGGTGATCTGAACATGCCTGTCGTCGGGGTGAGCAAAACCGAAGGGGATGACGCCGACCTTCGCCGCCGGGCAGAAGAGGCCCTGGTCGAAGCGGGCATCGAGGTAGATCCGTCCGTTTTCCGGCGTTTCGCCTCGGGGCTCTGCTACGTGTCAGGTGACTATCGCGATCCGGCTACCTACGACGCCATCAGACACCGTCTGGGCGACATGACGATGACCGTCTCCTATCTCGCGATCCCGCCGGACCTCTTCGATGATGTTGTCGTCGGTCTGGCCGGCGCCGGGCTGGCAAGTGACGGGCGTCTCGTTGTCGAGAAGCCATTCGGACGTGACACGGCAAGCGCGACGGAGCTGAACCAGATCATCCACCGTCACTACCCGGAACCTCGCGTCTTCCGCATCGACCACTTCCTCGGCAAGGATGCGGTGCAGAACCTGATGGTGTACCGGTTCTCCAACACGATTCTCGAGCCCGTCTGGAACCGCCACTACATCCGGGGCGTCCAGATCACGATGGCGGAGGAGTTCGGAGTCGAGGATCGGGGCAGCTTCTATGACTCGGTTGGAACACTGCGCGATGTGGTTCAGAATCATCTGATCCAACTCATGTCCCTGCTTGCCATGGAACCGCCGGTCTCCGATGAGCCCGACGCTCTGCGGGACGAGCGGGTCAAAGTTCTCAAGGCGACAAAGCCGCTGAGCCCCCGGGATATCGTCCGTGGCCAATACTCAGGCTATCTCGATGAGCCCGGGGTGGAGGCGGGGTCGGACACCGAGACGTTTTTTGCGGCGAGATTCGAAATCGACTCGTGGCGATGGGCGGGAGTGCCCTGGGTCATCAGGGCGGGTAAAGGGCTCGCATCAACGGTCACCGAGGCCGTCGTCGAGTTCAACCGGCCACCCCGAATGTTGTTTGCCGGTGCCAATTCGGCTCCGGGGGCCAACCGGATTGCATTCAGGAGCAAGCCCGAGGACCGGGTCATCTTGTCGATGCAGGCGAAACGTCCGGGACCCGAGATGGTGAGCGAGGCCGTCGATTTCGCCCTCGAACACGAAGACGACGTCGAGCCGGGAAGAGGCCCTTACTACCGCCTCTTGGGGGACGCCCTCGGAGGCGACTCGTCCCTGTTCGCCAGAGAGGACGGTGTCATGGAGTCGTGGCGGATTTTCCAACCGATACTTGACGATCACCCCAAGGCCACGAGCTACGCGAGGGGTACCTGGGGACCGCCAGAAGCCGACATGCTGCTCGGCAACGAGTGGGAGTGGATCACGAACGGGAGCTCTTGATGACCCGACCCGGCGTCGGAGGGATGCTGGGATCGGACGAACCCTCATCGTGACCTCAACCTCCTTTTTCACCAGCGCAGGTGTCGAAGTGCCGGCGGTGACCGCAGACCAGATGCGGGATGTCGACCGAATCGCGATCGAGGAAACGGGCCCGAATCTCTATCAGATGATGGAGAACGCCGGGAGAAATCTTGCCGCAACGACGATTCGCCTTCTCGGTGATGAGTGGAGGGATGACACGATCGTGGTGCTCGCCGGGACGGGTGGAAACGGAGGCGGGGGCATCTGTGGCGCCCGACATCTGGCTAATCGTGGCGGTGAGGTGGTAGTCGTCGTCTCCGACGAGACCCGCCTCGGCGAAGTGCCGGCCCAACAGTTGGCGACATATCGGGGAACCAGCGGTCGGGCCCTCGGTCCGGGCGAACTGGACGCCCTCGATCCTTCGCTGATCGTCGACGCTGTCATCGGATACAGCCTCTCCGGACCTCCGCGGAGAGCCGCTCTTCACATGATCGAGTGGGCGCTGAATGAGGAGGCACCCGTCTTGTCGCTGGACGTCCCATCCGGAATCGATTCGACGACTGGGGGTGCACCGGGCGCTCATGTGATCGCATCACAAACGATGACGCTGGCATTGCCCAAGACCGGTCTTGACGTGGCGGCCGTCGGAGATTTGTGGCTCGCCGACATCGGCATTCCAGGTGAGACCTATCGGAGGGCCGGCCTGCAGATCCCGGTGGGGCTCTTCGGGGACGAGTTCATCGTCCCCATTTCGAGCTAGTTGAGAGCCGTCTTCAGGACGTCGTCGACGGTGTCGGCAATGTGGAAGATGATGTCCTCGCGCACCTTCTCGGGGACATCGTCGATGTCGATCTCATTCCTTCGTGGCACGATCACTTCGGTCAATCCGGCCCTGTGGGCTGCGAGGACCTTCTGTTTGACCCCGCCTATGGGCAGCACCTTGCCCTGGAGGGTGATCTCTCCGGTCATCGCAACCGTGTCTTTGACCTTCCGCTCGGTAAGCACAGAAACCAGGGCGGTGAGCATGGCGACACCTGCCGATGGCCCATCCTTGGGGATGGCCCCCGCGGGTACGTGGACATGGAATCTTCCCTTCAGACGGTCGGCGTCGATGTCGAGATCTGAGGCGTGGGCCCGGACGTAGGAGAGGGCGATCTGGGCCGACTCTTTCATCACATCACCAAGTTGACCAGTGAGAGTCAGACCGGGCTCACCGTCCATGACGGTGGCTTCGATGAACAGAACATCGCCGCCGGATCCGGTGACAGCCAGCCCCGTTGCCACTCCAGGCACGTCGGTGCGGTCGGAGGCTTCGTCCTTCCAGACCTTGGGCTTGCCGAGATATTCCTGGACGTCCGACTCGTCAACCACCACAACGGTGCCGGTTTCCTCGCCCTTGGCCACCCCGGTCGCCACCTTGCGAGCCAGCTTGCCTAGTTCGCGCTCGAGGTTTCGCACGCCGGCTTCCCGGGTGTATCGATCAACGATGGCGGCCAATGCGGGCTCTGTCACCTCGAGCTCTTCCGGCTCGAGGCCGGCTCCTCGAAGCTGGCGGGGGAGAAGGTGGTCCCTGGCGATCTCGACCTTCTCGTCGTCGGTGTATCCGTCGATGCGGATCACCTCTGTCCGATCGAGAAGCGCCCCGGGAATCGTCTCGACGACGTTGGCGGTAGCGATGAACAAGACATCGGACAAGTCGAGATCCGTCTCCAGATAATTGTCCCGGAAGGTGTGATTCTGTGCCGGGTCGAGCACCTCGAGCAGTGCGGAGGAGGGGTCTCCACGCCAGTCGGCACCCACCTTGTCCATCTCGTCGAGAAGGAACACCGGGTTCATGGTTCCCGCCTCGGTCAGAGCGCGAGCGATACGACCGGGACGGGCCCCGACATAGGTGCGTCGGTGACCACGAATTTCGGCTTCGTCTCGAATGCCGCCGAGGGCAACCCGAATGAACTTGCGGCCAAGTGCTCTGGCGACGGACTCGCCGAGTGATGTCTTGCCCACTCCGGGCGGGCCAACCAGAAGGAGGATGGATCCGGAGTGCCGCTCTCCCTCTTCGTAGAGTCCGCGATCGGTGCGAAGCTTTCGGACGGCCAGATGCTCCACGATGCGCTCCTTGACGTCATGGAGACCGGTGTGGTCGGCATCGAGCACTGTCCACGCCTCGTCCAGGTCGAGCCGATCCTCCGACTTCTCTCCCCAGGGCAGGTCGAACATCGTGTCGAGCCAGGTTCGGATCCAGGAGTGCTCGGGCGACTGCTCACTCATCCGCTCGAGACGGTCGATCTCGCGCTCGATGGCCTCGTTGACGTGGTCGGGGAGTTCCCGCTCTTCGAGCTTGGCCCGATACTCGGAGGTGGCGTCGCCGTCCTCGCCCAGCTCTTTCTTGATTGCATCGAGTTGCTGGCGGAGGATGTACTCCTTTTGCCCCTTTTCGATCCGCTCGGCCGCGTCGTCGCGAACCTTGCGTCGAAGCTCCACGTCGGCGAGGACCTCCCTCATCCATTCGAGGAGCAGACCAAGTCGACGTCGGATGTCGAGGGCCTCGAGGAGCTCGACTTTCTGTTCTAGGGAGAGGTCGGGTGAGTAAACGGCGAGGTCGGCAAGGCGAGAGGGGTTGTCCATGTTGAGCAGACGCTCGGCGACGCCTCCCAGACCTCTGCTTTCCAGGACAGCCCTGACGGTGGCCTTGTACTCGACTACGAGCTCTTCGAGCTCACCGTCGATGATGTCGACCTCGGGGTATTCCTCGACCTCCACCCAGAGAGCCCCCGACTCGTCGACCGATCCGGCCCCTACCCGTGCCCGGGCCAACCCGGACACGACGACGTTGCCGTCGTCATCGGCCTGCTGGATGTCAGCGATGGTCCCGACAGCGGCGTATCGGCCCTCGACACGAGGGACGAGGAGAAGGCGGCCGTCTGATTTGTCGGCTGCTGCGAATGCGGTCATGCCCTCGTCGGTCTCCACCCGGATTGTCACCACCATGTGAGGGAAGACGACGCCGTTGTGGAGGGGGAGGACGGGAAGGGTCAGTTGGGCGGTTTCAGGCATCTGCTTGATTTTCCTTGCTTGTTGGCCGGAACACTCGGGAACGTCTTACTGTCGTACCCTATTCCAAATTTGAGTCTAATCCACTCAGGTTTAATCAGTCTGTAGTAGTTGAAGAGGAGCCGGGGTGGATTCCGCCTCTTGTCTGGTGTCCAGAGGTAGGGTGCGTCGCGGATGGGAGCAAGTATCGAGTTCGAGCCTCCAACCACTCAGTACGCCAAGGTCGGCGACCTCCACATCGCCTTTCAGGTGGTCGGCGACGGTCCCCTTGATCTGGTGTTTGTGCCTGGCTGGGTCTCCAACGTGGAGCTGGGCTGGGAAGAGCCTCGTCAGGCATCTTTTCTGCGGGGTCTGGCCTCCTTCGCCCGGCTGATCCTTTTCGACAAGCGGGGAACAGGATTGTCTGATCCGGTGCCGATTGATCAACCGCCGACACTGGAAGACCGTATGGCCGACGTCAACGCCGTGATGGACGCCGCCGAGGTCGATCGTGCTGCGCTGTTCGGGTTCTCAGAGGGCGGAGCCATGAGCGCGTTGTTCGGGGCTACCTACCCAGACCGAACTTCGTCTTTGGTTCTCTGGGGTTCCACGCCCCGCATCTCGTGGGCGAACGATTGGCCGTGGGGTGTGACCCGATCCGAAGGAATAGCTCAACTGAAGTCGCTCGAGTCCGGTCAGTTCAACAAGCACTTTGGGCTCGACTTCTTCGTTCCCGGAGTCGCCGACGACTCCGACATGGTTCGGTGGTGGAACCGGACGAGTCGGTTGAGTGCCAGCCCGGGCATGTACATCGCTTTGATGAAAACCAACGGGGCCACCGACGTCCGCAGCGTTCTACCGACAATCAGCGTCCCCACCCTGATTCTCCACCGCGCCGATGACACGGTGGTGGATGTTCGTGCCAGTCGATACATGGCTGAGCACATTCCGGGAGCACGGCTGGTCGAGCTGCCGGGCGGGGACCATTGGCCCTGGATCGGGGACAGCGATACCGCGCTCGGCGAGATCCAACAGTTTCTGGTCGGCTCCCGTCCCCAGCCGCAGATCGATCGATTCCTGACCACGGTGCTGTTCACCGACATAGTTGATTCCACAGTCAGGGCAGACGAGCTCGGAGACAGGGCTTGGACGAAGCTGCTGGACATCCATGACGGCTTCTCCAAAGATCAACTGGCCCTCTTTGGCGGGAAATGGGTCAAAAGCACCGGCGACGGGATGCTCGCCACCTTCGATGGCCCCGGACGCGCC
>JAPUJM010000084.1 GCA_027296205.1 Actinomycetota bacterium | reverse complement strand
GGCGATCACCGCTGCCCCCGCCAAAACGGCCTTATCGGCCTCCTCGACATCGAACATCGTTGTCACGACGAGGGCGATCAGCCAGGCCCATCCGAGAAGACGCATCAAGACGACAACACGGGTGAGGGTCTCATTGACCGGTGGGACGTCGGTCCTCACATCCACCGTCATGCGCCATACGGTAAGCGACAGCGCGCCGTTCATGTCGGCTGGGGCCATGACCGCAGACTGGTTGGCCCACCAAGCGTGGTCTATCGGGGTCTACCCCTACATATCGAGCCCATCAAGGAAACCCCCGGTGATCATCGAGAGGGCCGGCCTCATTCTCACGTTGCAACTGGAGACAGGCCGGGTGATCGTTGTCGACCAGGTCACGGGGGACTTGCTGTTCGAGACGGACTTTTTCGACGACGAGGACGCAGTTGTCATTGACGAGGAGGATGGCACGGTGACAATCTTCGACCCCGACACGAAGAGGAGCTGACCTCGTTCAGCTTTGATGATTTCGAACAAGCTCAACTCGAGGCGTTCGAAGAGGCCGGCATCGAGGGCCCTGGGGATGAGGAGCCTCAATCGGTACCCGTGCTGCTTTTCTCACCGGACGGGCAACGCTGGAGCAGCGTTAGAACCGAAGAGATTTTCGGATATGAGGACTTTCCAATTGACATGAAGGTTGGCAACGATGCTGTGATATTGCGGTGGCTCAACCCCTCTGAATTCCAGGCAGACACAGAAGAGGAGCCTGCCGAGATCGACGACGATCTGCCTGACATCATGTTGAGTCGGCGAGTAGCCGACCCGGTAACGTGGCCGCAGATCGCTAATTCGGATACGATTCGGACGTCACGACCAGACAACGTCGTTCCAAAGTCATGAGATTGCACCTGATCAAAAAATCACCGTTCAAGAGCAAGACCGAGTGGCGGGAATGCATCGAGTGCGGCAACAGATACCGGCCACGACGTGCCAGTTACTACTCCCGCTGGTGCTCGGCCGGCTGTCAATCAGCGTTCATACAGCGGCAAAGAAGGGAAATCCAAAGTTCGTGGCAGGTCCGTATCCGGTGGTTGCCCCGGTAGGAGGAGCGCCGAACAGGCCGACGCTCCCAGCGGTTGATTACTCGGTTCGTAGGGCCACAGCGGGGTTGATCATCGAGGCGCGTTTGGCTGGTATCGCTGCCGCCAGCAACGCGGCCAGGGTTGGCACAATCACTGCGATGGCGAGACCCGCCCATGGCCACACAAAATCGAGGTTCGCTTCTCCGAAAGTGCTCGAATTGACTATCACCTGATACGCGGACACCAAACCAAGCCCGGCTCCGATCAGGACACCCTGCACGGCCACAAACGCCGACTCGGTGAGGAAAGAGCGCTTCACTACCTTGGCTGATGTCCCCAGTGCTCTGAGGACACCAATGGCGCGACGACGCTCACGGACCGCTCGGATGAGCACAACGGATAACCCGGCGACGCCAATCAGCAGACCCAAAGAGAGGAACCCCTGGAAGAGACGCAGGATTGCCACCGTCTCAGCCACTTCCTCTGCAACCCCAGACTCAAAGGTCTCAGCTTCCATCCCATATTGGATCAATTCTGCATTGAGACGACCTGACAGCAACTGGGCGTCTACGCCTTCTTCGACAGCGACATAGAAGTGTCCGGGAGTGGGATCGAGCTGGGTATTCACGAATTCGACACTCGCGTACGACCCTGCGAACACCCAGTCACTGGCCAGCACACCGGCCACCATGAGGACTTCAGAACCGTCGTCGGTAAAGATCTCGATTTCGTCGCCCGGTGAGTATTTCTCGAATCCCGGCCCCGAACCAGTGTCCAGAAAGAAGTCATCGATGACGATGAGCCCCGGCTCGGCCAACACAGCCTCGAACACGTCACGGTCGGTCGAGTACTCGGGAAGACGATCCCCCAGAACAGGAATGCCGAATTGGAGAAGGCGATCGTCGAAACCAGTCACCCTCCAGACCTCGGGCTCTTCCACTCCAATTGGCTGGAACTCGGCCCACGAGCGCACCAGCGGAGCGACTGCCTGGACACCGTCAACAGAGCCAATCTGGTCCTCACTCACCGGGTTGAAGCCTGCCGATGTCGCGATGATGTCGTATCCGGCACGACTCTCATCAGCCAGACCCCGCGTCTGCTGGCCGAGGATCCCCGAGAAGACCGCAAGGAAGGTGATTGTGAAGATCACCAGAGAGAACATTCCAAGCAGCAGGGCGGTACGGCCCCTTCTCGCCAGCGGATAGACCAGACCCAACCTCGTGGACAGACCGGCACCGGCACGGGACAGCCCGTTCACGGCTCGCGACCAGAGCGATGTGGCCGACGCCGAGATGATCACGGCGCCAGCCACCATCACGACACCCTGAACCACGAAGGCGTCGATGTCGGACCCCTCCATCACTCCGGGAAGGAGTGTGAAGACAAGCACGCCCCACGCAATAGAGACAGCACCAGCCAACACTCCGGCGACCTTCTCTCCAGCGAGGCCGCGAAGGAGCGGGATCATCGAGAACGCAACGATCGGCACACCGGCCACTGCCGCGGTCGGAATTTCCGAGGAGACGCCCAGGAACGCCACCCCGGCTCCCACCAACATCCCGATCACCGAGAGCACTGCCGTTCTGACCTTGCCCTTGCGGGTAGGAGGCTGCGGAAGGTCTCTGATGGCGGCGATCACGTTGAATTGCGAGATTCGAAGCGCAGTGATCCAGATGGTCACCATGGTGATCCCCAGTCCGATCGCTGCGGCGAGCATCAAGCTCTCAGCCTGGAGCGAGAACCCGATCGTCAACAGGTCGTTCTCTTCCAAGAAGATCCGCTTCAGTACTTGAACCAGGATCCAGCCCACCCCTACCCCGGCCGCCACCCCGGCGACCGAAGCCGTCAGCGAGTAGATGGCGCCCTCGATGGCGAACACCTTGGTCACCTGAGAACGGGAGAATCCGATGGCACGCATCACACCAAGCGGTGTCTTCCTCTCCTCTGCAAGCATCACGAACAGGTTGACAATCAGCAGGACGCCGGCGATCACGGCGAAGCTGCCGATTCCATTGAACAAGGAGGTGAACTCAGCACCTTCCGCCACCGCATCTTCCAAGGCGTCCTCCTTGACGAGATCGATCTCGACACCGTCGAACGATGAGATGGCCACCTCCAACTGCTCGACAACCTCCTCACTAAACACGGCTCCGGATTCGAAATCGCCTGTGTTCGAAACCAGGACCTCCGCCCGGGGTGGTTGCCCGCCCTCTTCAGCATTGGCGACAAAGCCTTCGATGGTGCCCGGTGCCACGTAGACAGAGTTCCACCCTGCGGCGCTGTAGCGTTCGATTATCTGGCGCACCGTGAACGTGCTGG
This sequence comes from Actinomycetota bacterium, assembly GCA_027296205.1. Classification (GTDB taxonomy): domain Bacteria; phylum Actinomycetota; class Acidimicrobiia; order Spongiisociales; family ZC4RG35; genus SZUA-217. The sequence goes on along the minus strand of JAPUJM010000084.1, from coordinate 4,211 downwards.
TCGCCCCGTAAACATGGACCTGAATCCGGTCTCCAGCCGCGATACCCAATTGGTTGGCAACACGCGAGATCACAACCGCTTCTCCCGCTCTTGGGGTGGGTCCGGCAGTCTCGAATCCGCTGGTGGCCATGTCGCCACCGAATGCGCGTGCCTCGTCGAAATCGATCTCGGCGATCCACACGCGGGGCTCACCAACCGAAGCGGCGCCGACGGTGGTGACTGCGGTAGACAGAGACAAGACGGAAATGACTCCATCGGTGGAGGTCAACTCGGCGGACGCTATCGCGGCCTCCAAGGCTTCGAGCTCGAAAGGATCTTCGATCGTCAACGACTCGTCAATGGGGCCGAGCGACGTGTCCACAATGCCCCCCACCCCGTCTTCGATGGTGTCTCCAACCACAAAGGAGGCAACGATTATTGCCGTGCCGAGCATGGTGCCCGCAGTCACCAGTAGGGCCTCCGCCGGTCTGCTGGCGAGGTTTCTCCAAGCAAGACGACGAATCGTCGCCTTGCGAGCGACCCAAAGAGCGGGAAGGATGAAAACGATTGCGATTACTAGTGCCACCGTGGACATCAGACGGCCTCGAGCCGGCGTGGGGCGCGGGCCGGTTCTCCATCAAACTCGACTTGACCATCTCTGATCAGAACAAGCCTGTCGGCCATGTCTGTGATGTCGCCCTCGTGGGTAACCATCACGATCGTCTGACCCCGGGTATTGACCTCCCTGAGCAGATCCAGGACCGACGCCGCCGTCTCGGAATCGAGGTTCCCGGTGGGCTCGTCCGCCCACACGATTGCAGGTTCGGCCACCAGCGCCCGAGCGATGGTGACACGTGTTTGCTCCCCACCGGAAAGCTCGTTCGGGCGATGATCGACCCTTTCACCCAATCCGACGCGATCGAGCATCTCCGCGGCCTTCACCCTGGCTGTTCGAGGACTGACGTCGTTCACGAGAAGGGGAAGTTCGACATTCTCAACTGCCGAAAGAACGGGTATGAGGTTGTAGCCCTGAAAGACAAAGCCCATCGACCGAGCCCGGTGTGCCGTTCTCTTACGGTCAGTGAGCTCGTGAATCGGCAGGCCCTCGATCTCGACTTTCCCCTCATCGATCTCATCGAGACCGCTCAGGCAGTTGAGCAGCGTGGTCTTCCCGTTGCCTGATGGGCCCATCACGATGACGAACTCCCCGACCTCCACGTCGAGATCGACACCGCGGAGGGCTTGAACCTCCAGCATTCCCGATCGATAGGTCTTGGTGACACTGCGCGCCGAGAGAATCGGCATGACTTGCTCCTCCAAATAGCTGACAGCGTCAACGTAAGGAAGGCCGGCGGCGTCATCTATTGGGGATGCCCCCACCGCGACCCTGACAGTCTCAGGGTTGGTCATGGGGACACCCCGAGCGCTTAGGGTCGGCCGCCCCCGGCAAGGCACATCGCAATACCCGTCGCTCGGTGCAAAAAACGTCCGGATGGAAGCTGCTCAGGCCAGCGCAGCCTCCACCGCGGCCACCGCGTGGATTCGGGTCGTGTCAAAACCGGGAATGACCCCGTCGTCCTCATCCAGGATCATCGACAACTCGGTGCAGCCGAGAATGGTCGCCTCGGCACCCTGGTCCGCCAGAATGTCGATGGTGTCGATCAGGGTTCGATGAGAACCGTCGTCGACCACACCCCGGACGAGTTCTTCGAAGACGATCCGATCGACCTCCGTCCGAGCCTCCTGTGAAGGGACAATGCACTCGATACCGTTATCGGCCATACGGTCCCGATAGAAGTCCTCCTCCATGACGGCCGCCGTCCCAATGAGCCCGGCGGTACCGATCCCCGACTGCTGGAGACGATGAGCGGTGGCGTCGATCATATTGACAACGGAAACGCCCGCGTAGGCCTCGACGATGTCGGCCACCACATGGGCAGTATTTGCCGCGATCAGCAGCACTTCCACACCCTGACCTGTCAGCTCCTTGCCGGCGGCCACCAGGATTCGGGCGAGAGTGTCCCAGTCCCGTTCCGCGGTGCATTTAGCGATGGGAGCGAAGTCACCGGACCAGATGAGCAGGTCGGCGGAGTGGTCACCACCGAGCCGGGCATTGACCTCTTCGTTGAGATAGCGGTAATAGCTGATCGTCGATTGCCAGCTCATCCCTCCGAGGATCCCGATCCGTCTCATGTCGTGTCGTTCACGAACTCCCTCAGATGACCGGCCAGAGCCTCCAGCGAAGGCTGATGCAAGTACATCATGTGCCCAGCCTCGTAGTACTCCATTCGAACGTTCTTCCTGACTTCCGGGTCAAGACCCATGTGGGAGAAGGTGTACTCGGTGGCGAAGTGCGGTGTCGCCAGGTCGAAATACCCGTTGGCGACGAATACCCGGGTCCCGGTCGATCGGGAAAGCACTTCCCGCATGTTCTCTGAGGTGTCTACATACTGGTTCTTGAAGTCCTCGTATTCCCAGCGCTCGTTGACCTTCATCGACATGATCTTGTAGATCTCCTTGGAGTCGAATCCAATCTCGTCCCTCAGATAGTGGTTCAAAGCGGAGGTGGCCACGGCCCCGGTGGCATCGAGACTCGGATCGGCCTCGATGACATTCCCATCACGGACCCGGTCAATGCCCACGTAACGTGAGTCGATCCGTCCCACCGTTCGACGTTGGTCTCTGAGCAGCTCCTTGCAGAATCGCAGAATGTGTATGCGCAGGTCGTAACGATCGATGTACTCCGCCCCCAGGCCCGTGTACTCGCTGAGCCTGGACGCCACCGACTCCCGGGTGTCGTCATCCAATTGGTCCCCTCTGGCGAGGGTCGACCAGTAATCGCCAAGAGCGAAATCCTCCACCTCCGCGACGAACTCACCAATTGGCTTTGCCTGATGCTCGTCGGACAGTTTCCCGTGGTACCAGGCGGTGGCCGCATAGGAGGGCAGGTACAACGCGTAGGGAAGATCGTTGCCCGGGTGGAACATCAGGCTCTTGCGGTCGAGACCAACGGTTTGATAGTTGAGAATCGACGAGATCAAAACGATGCCGTTGAACTCGACACCGTGGGTGCTGAACAACTCGTGGGCGATGGCGGCGCCTCGCAACGTCCCGTAACTCTCCCCGGCAAGATACTTCGGCGAAGCCCAGCGGCCGTTCCGATTGAGATAGTGGACAATGAAGAAACTGAAGGCCTCGACGTCGTGCTTGTAGTGGTGGAACTCCTTCTCGTCTTCCTTGTTGGCCGTGGTGCTGAAGCCCGTTCCCACCGCGTCGACACACACGACATCGGCCACATCGAGGATCGAGTGCTCATTCTCGACGAGCTTTCCCTGCATGCCCGTCTTGAAGCCGTCTTCGTCGAATTCCATGCGCTTCGGTCCAAAGATGCCGAGATGGAGCCAGACGGTCGATGAACCCGGCCCACCGTTGAAGCAAAACAGAATCGGGCGTGTTGCCGGCTCGGCGTCATCCTTGGTGTAGGCGACGTAGAAGAAAGAAGCCTTCTTGTCATTGACTTCGAAGACCTGGGTAGCTGCGGTCGCTGTGTAGACCACCGTCTCACCGCCGAAGATGCCTGTGGACTGGCGGGAAGCCCTCTTCTCCTTGATCTCAGACAGCTTGGCCTTTTTCTTCTTCTTCTTGCTCTTGCTTTTCGCCATGGGCCGAGGCTAGACCGACCGCGACCGCCCATCGTCGGCCAGCCAGTCCTCGACAGGTGCACCGAGGCCCTCGGCGATCCGGTTGATGTAGTTGAAGTAGGCGACCACCTGGACACAGCTGGAGATGGCTGCGTCGTCGAAGCCGATCCGCCGCAGCGTGGCGATGTCTTTCGCGCCGACCGATGCCGGTTCATCGGTCAGCTTCTCGGTGTATTCGAGGAGGGCTTTGGTGGTCTCGTCCAAACCGGCCGTTCGCCAATCGACAACGAACCGATCCACCGTCTGCTGGTCGTCGACCTCATCCCGGAGGTCGTGCAGATGAGCGGCTATTCAGTAGTGGCATTCGTTGGATCGTGACGTAACGACGGCGATCATCTCCCGCTGCGCCCGCGATAGTGGCGATGGGCCATACATGATCGACTGGTAAAGCCTCATGGAGTCCCGCATCACTTCGGGAAGCTGACTCTGGATGGAGACGATGTTCCAGATGCGACCGGCACGTCGATTGGCCGCGTCGTACTCGCGGCGTGCGACACCACTGGTCTCGTCGTATTCGAGAACGTGGATGTG
>JAPUJM010000083.1 GCA_027296205.1 Actinomycetota bacterium | reverse complement strand
AGGTTGAGCCACCACGCAGGCTCGTCCTCAGCCCAGCCGTTCATCGCCATAGTGACCAGGTTCGGACCATCCTCGATGTAGCCGAGGATCACGCTCCGCTCCTGGCCGGTCCGACGCCCGGTGGTCGTGAGATGCATCATTCCCCAGCAGTTGGCCTTCGCACGCCTCAATCCGACTCGGCCGCCGGTAACACGGTACAAGCCGCGGTGCGTGGACCAGGCGAGGCGGACGAACCACCTCGGAGGAATCCACGCTCGTTTCTTGCCCTCGTCAGACATCGGACGCTCCTCCATGATGCCGTTCAGTCAAGATTAGCTGAGGGCCCTGGGACGCCGCAGTCCTCCCCGACGGTGATCGGTCTAGCTCGAACGCCCCGATGGGCACCCAGCCCATAACGGAACTCATTGGCGGATCGTTGGCTTGCTCCGGTCGACTCAGCCGAGCCGGAGGCGTAACTCGGGTTGACCCGACGCTTCATGGATATGCCGGTCCGCCAATTCGAATCCGTAAGCGTCGTAGAAGCCACGCCCGGCCGCGTTGGCCTCGAAGACGTCGAGTTCGAGAAACGGACGAGACTCCCGGGCACGATCCATGAGGGAACGGCCGATACCCCTGCCCTGGTAGCCGGGATCGACAAAAACAGCCCCAACCTCCTTGCCGATGAGAGCCAGAAAGCCCACCACCCGTCCATCGGCCTCATAGACCATTGTCTCGGCCATCGGAAGCCAAACATCGGCGATCTCGCGGCGCTCCACCGTGAGAAATTCTTGGCTAAGAAACGAGTGGGCTATCAGTGATGCCCGATACCAGACGTCAAGCAACTCCTCTAGATCCTCTTCACCGAAAGCGCGAATCATGGCCAAAGCCAGGATAAGCACTGACCTACCGCACCACACATGACGAAGTCTCTTTTGGCCTCTGATTGGCGGCTTCCGTGGGCTACGGGATACCCAGGACGGTACTTGTGAGGTCTCCAGAAACGTCGTGGGGCACGCATTAGGCGGAACGCTTTTCGGATGCATGAGAGTGCAAGCCTTCACCACCTGCCGTCCCCGCTTATGGGCTCCTGTAAGGCGCAAGAGTCGTTTGACTACTTACAGTATTTCCATTATCTTGTAATAGGTAAATAGCGTATAGCTCCTTACCGACAGGGCTCCTCCATGTCCACCAGATCTCACACCCTCAGGATCGGCTTGGCCTTCCTAGCGGTCTACTTCATCTGGGGAACGACCTATCTGGGTATCCGCTTTGGTCTCGAGGGTTTCCCGCCTTTCATGCTCAACGGGATTCGCTTCGTGATCGCCGGGGCTGTGCTAGCTCTGATCGCCCGAATGCGACGCCACCCGTGGCCTACCAAAGCGCAGTGGTGGAACTCGCTACGGATCGGGCTGTTGATGATGGTTGGCGGTATTGGGTTGGTGTCTATTGCCGAAGATCTCGGCGTCGGCTCGGGCGTGGCCGCCACAGCCGTCGCTGTTATCCCAATGTGGGTCGCGTTGATCACTGGCCTCCTTGGAGAGTGGCCGACCAGAAGGGAGTGGGTCGGACTGGGGCTCGGTCTTCTCGGGGTTCTTGTCCTTGTCGGTGAGGGCGACTTTCAATCGACACTGGTCGGGACACTGCTGATCGTGATCGCGCCGATCTCCTGGTCGATTGGCTCAGTGTGGAGCGCCCGCGCCGACCTCCCGGAAAGCTCAGCCATGGCCACTTCGGCACAACTTCTGAGCGCCGGGGTCGCTCTTCTGGTGATCGGGCCGCTACGAGGCGAGCGAATAATGGAGATGCCCCAAGCCACCAGCTGGCTTGCCCTGGCTTATCTGACCATCTTCGGCTCGATCGTCGCCTACACCGCCTACATCTACCTCCTCAAGACTGTGCGGCCTTCGATGGTCGCCAGTTACGCATATGTCAATCCAGCTGTGGCTGTCATCGCCGGAGTCACCCTCGGAGGCGAGGTGTTTACCGGGCCGCTGTTCGTTGCCATGCCGCTCATACTCAGCGGGGTAGCGATGGTGACATTGGGGCGAGGTCGTCGGGATGTCGTATCCGAACCGATCGTGGCATTGCCCTTGGTCGAAGACGCCGCCTAGCGATAGGTACCGGTGGATATGCGACCCGGGAAACCCCGGAACTGCGCAGCCGAGCGAGGTCCTTGGCTACGGTGGCGGTCACCGCATGGGGGAAAATCGAATATGGCGAGATTGAAGCTGGCTCTACTGAAGCGCTAGAGGCCTCCGGTCGCCGGATGCAGCGCTGCGCATGAAAACCTCACCCGCCGATAACGGGTGTGATGTGCGTCTATCCGTGGCCTTGGTGAATCCATTCCTTGGCGAGGACTGCATAGGCGCAAAGGGTGGTCCACTCACCTTTGAACCAGTCGGCCTCTCGCAGTTCTGCCTCCTGGCGAAATCCGAGACTGGTCAGTAAAGCCCGAGCCGGGATATTTCTTGCGTCCACATGAGCGAACACTCGATGAATCTCGAATTCGGAGAACAGCCATGCCACCACCGATCGCATCGCCTCGCCTGCCAACCCAAGACCTTGGAACTCGCTGGACATGGTCACTCCGACTTCGACGGTAGATGGCTGCGCATCGATGAAGTGAACGCCGATGTCGCCACAGAGCCGACCCGATGTCAGATCGACGACAGCAAGCTGAGTCCATTCACCCTGCGTACCGAGCTTCGACTCATCTGCGTGTTCGAGGTACCGCTGTGCATCAACCAGCGACCAGTCCAGACCCCATTCCTGATACAGAGCCACCGTTGGGTCGCGCCTGTAAGCGACCAGGTCAGCCAAATCGTCCTCCGCAAACCTTCGGATCAAGAGACGGGAAGTTTCCAACACAGCGAATCCCATGGTCGATTATCACTCGGAAGCAGAAACTCAGCCCAAACCCAAGTGAACAACACCGCCCATCAGTGCCGCGGTCATGGGCGGCCTGCCTCACCGAACTGGAAGAAACACTGGATTTCGGTGGCCTCGACTCGTCCGCCGCAGGTTGCTCCGAATTCGAAGTCCTCATCCTCTTGGGCGGAGTACCAGGCGAGAAGGTCACACGAACCGAATTCGCCCTCTTCGCATTCGGTGCGAAGCAGCTGGTAGTCGGGTCCTGTGCTGTGCAGATCGACACACCACTCGTCCCCGGGGTCTGTGCTTCTTTCGCCGCAGGTGTAACCGAACGTTTCGTAGTCGGTGGGGCTGCCGCTGACGATCCATAGAGGACGCTAGCGACAATCTGTCCGACTCTTCGTCAGAGAGACACCTCCTGCCACGAATGCGTCGCGGTATCGCCGAACCGACGCGTAGTATCCGCTGATGTCATCCACCGCTGTGATTGGCCTGATCCTGTTCTTAGTAGGTGGTTTGCTCGGCGTCCTACTTCTGATTGCTCGGACGACCTCGGAGATCCAAGGGCCCGGTGACGGTGGCCTGGGAATCGAGCCGAGTCCGGAATCCGAGAGGATCGGTGACACCGTCATCCTCGCGGTGGCCATCATCAGCCTTTTTGCTGCTCTGATCGGGCTTTGGTTGCTTGTCGGGGCGGCTGGCTGACCCCGCACGTGAC
>JAPUJM010000082.1 GCA_027296205.1 Actinomycetota bacterium | reverse complement strand
GCCGCCAGATCCACTCCTTCGTGAAGCCGTTCTCCACCATCACGTTGGTCGCCAAAGACAGAGATGATCCGTCCTCTGACTGCGAGCGGGTAGGTCATTTCGTAGACGAAGGGACTACAACTCGGCTCAGTGACCGTGGTGGTGGTTTCAACAGGGACCGTTGTAGATGGTGAACCCTCCTCCGTTGAATCATCCGGCACATCGGTAGTCGTCGTCGTTGGCTCAGAGGAAGGGGACCCAGTGACCGTGGTGGTTTCAACAGGGACCGTTGTCGATGCTGAACCCTCCTCCGTTGAATCATCCGGCACATCGGTAGTCGTTGTGGTTGGCTCAGGGGAAGGGGGCTTCAGATCCTCGAGCGTGACGGGCGGGCACATTTCGACGGCGTTGAGTGAGGCCGGTGCTTCCCTCACCACTGATAACACCACTACCAATACAAAGGCCCCCACTACAACAATCCCGAATTTGCCCGTCATTGTCGCCACATATAACCGGCGAACTTACTCCAACCAACGTGAGGATGCTCAATGAACACCAAGCACACACACAAAACTGAACCACACATATCGGCACTTATGGGCGGCTGATCATGGCGTCAGAAACCGTACATAATGCCGGTTATGCGCTATCTAGATCACCGTTGCTAGACGCGACATCCTGTCGCTAGGGGTGACGCGGCCGAGAGGCCGCACTCAATAGGTTGAGGGAGCACTTACTGCTGGGACATCAACCTCCGCTGTATCGCGTCGTCATCCTCGATGAGCTCGCCTTCAAGGTCGACCACGACCTCGTGGATCGTGCCGGTGAATGAGAAAGGTGACGAATATACGTCGGCTAGTACTGGCGCACCAGAGTCGTAGCCGCAGGAGAGACCTTCAAGCTCGTAGAACATCGGCGTCGTGTAGGGAACTTCAACGTTGCCGACGAGGACCCCGTCGACGTAGAGCTGGAACCGACCGGATGCGCCCTTTCCGACGGTGAAGTCGGGGGCTCCCGTGGGCTCGAACTCGAAACGCAGCTTGTGTCGACCCTCAGACAAGTCGTCCACGGACGAGACCGTGAAGAAATCCCTTGCGAGGTAGTTGAGCGTGTAGTGGAGCCTTCCGTCCATGACGTACAGGACGAAGCCACCCGCGGCCCCACCGTTCGCCAATAGCACTCCCTCTGCTCCAGAAGGGGGGATGGTCACGTCGGCCTCGATGCTGTGCGGCCGGTTCAACGTCTGGGGAACAGCTGGTTGCGGCACCGCCGAGAGACCCGGGTAGTAGGTGAAGCGTGACCTCGGTCGCGAGGTCTGTGGTCGCTCAACGCCCAGCCGCGACGTGACTTCACCGTCAAGCGGGAGGACCTTGTACTTCCCTGCCTCGACCCACCACAAGGCGACCAGTTCACGCAATTTCGCCGGATGCTCGGGTCCAACGTCTCGCGACTCTGTCGGGTCGTCCGTAATCCGGTAGAGCTCCCAACCGTCGGTCTCAAGCTCATCAAGGACAGCAAGCGAGATCTCCGAGCCGAACTGGCGTCCCTTGGCTGCTGCCGTCGTGAAGTCTGGTCCGGGCCACGGGTTGACGGCTCGCCAGCCGTCATGGTCGATGGCTCGATGCCCAAACATCTCAAAGTATTGAGTTTTGTGCCCCGACTCAGCAGCAACGTCGTCAAACGAGGGTGCGAACGAGACGCCTTCGATCGGTGCCTGCGCAACACCACGAATGGCGTCTGGGGCTTCGATACCCAGGATGTCCAACACGGTGGGCACCATGTCGATGGCATGTGCGTACTGCTCGCGAACCTCACCGCGTGCGGCTATCCCAGCTGGCCATGACATAACGAACGGGTCGGTGGAGCCCCCTCGGTAGGTCTCGCGCTTCCAGCGACGGAACGGGGTGTCGCCAGCCCACGCCCAACCCCATGGATAGTGGTTGTAGGACTGGGTATCCCCGAGCGTGTCGATCTGTTGAAAGTTGTCATCGAACGACTCGGACATGTTGTTGAAGAAGAACATCTCGTTGAGCGAACCGGCCGGGCCACCTTCCGCCGAGGCACCGTTGTCAGAGATGACCATGACCAACGTGTTGTCGAGCTCGCCGATCTCCTCGAGTGTGTCCAAAATACGCCCGAAGTGGTGATCGGTGAACGAGACGAAGCCGGCGTACACCTCCATGAACCTGGCGTAGAGTCGCTTCTCATCTGAAGTCAGTGACTCCCATTCGGGGACATCTGGATCGCGTGGCGGCAGCTCAGCGTGCACCGGGACGATCCCCAGCTCCTTCTGCTGTGCGAACACCGTCTTTCGATAGACGTCCCAGCCGTCGTCGAAACGACCCTGGTACTTGTCAGCCCATTCCTTGGCGACATGATGCGGGGCGTGTCCACATCCGGTGGCGTAATACATGAAGAACGGCTTTTCCGGCGCATTGACGTGTGCGTCGAGGATCATGCGGATGGCCTGGTCAGCTAGGTCGTCAGAGAGGTGATAGCCCTCAGCTGGGGTCTTGGGTGGTTCGATGGCCCGGTTGTCTTCGGTCAGGTCTGGATACCACTGGTTGGTCTCGCCACCAAGGAAACCGTAGAAGCGCTCGAAGCCGCGACCGAGGGGCCAGCGATGAAAGGGACCAGCAGCCGTGTTTTCCTCAGACGGACTTAGATGCCATTTGCCAACGCAGAATGTGTTGTATCCCTGCTGTCGCAGCGCCTCTGAAAGCATGCCGTTCTCGAAGGGCATCCGGGCGTCATAGCCTGGGTAGCCGGTGGCTGTCTCCATGATCGAGGCGACGCCGTTGGAGTGGTGGTTGCGGCCGGTGAGGATGCACGCTCGCGTAGGCGAGCACAGCGCCGTCGTGTGCATGTTCGAGTAGCGGAGTCCCATCTTTGCTATGCGGTCGATGTTGGGAGTCTCTACGAGGCCACCGAACGCGGACAGTTGCCCGTAGCCGACGTCATCGAGCACGAAGAAAAGGACGTTGGGTGAATCCTTAGCTGCGCGAATAGGTTCCGGCCACGCTGGCGATGAGTCTTCGGTGGTCAGGCCAATGTGTCCGGGAAACTTGGAACCCTGGGGGTACTCAACTACAGGCATAGGCGGTCTCCTTCTATCACGCTCGCTCCCCGACACGGGCTTTCGAAGGACGGACGCTCCCGCCAGCAAGACGGGCAACATTAGCTGGGTCGATTGCGGTGGCCGCGTCGGTTCGGTGATCAACAATTCCACCGAGATCCGTGACGCCTCTTGCTTGCTTTGGTCGCATCGAGAGCCGCGGCAATCCGAAACGGCACTTGCCGCCGCACATAACGGCACTTATGTACGCCTGTCCCAGGCCCCTCTCGGACCGTACATAATGCCGGTTATGGGCGGCTGCTATTCGGACGATTCCGGGTCGGCCGTACCCGGTTCCGTCCGTCACAACCCCCGTTGCTCATCTTGTCTATGCCCGCTCCAGTGATTTGGTGACGCTGTTTCTTGTCACCTTCCGTTTGTGGTGGGCGTAGACAAGGTGTGCGATTCCGATTTGTGCCAGGGTTGAGACCATGACGCTGGGCGATGCCCGTTTCGTTGATCTCTATCAGCGCTACTACCGCCATGTTTACGCGTACTGCCGGAGACGGACCGCTGCCGACAAGGTCGAAGACGCTGTTGCCGAGACATTCCTTGTCGTCTGGCGGAAGATCGGCGAGGTTCCGCCGGGTGACGAGGCGCTTCCTTGGCTCTATTCCGTTGCACACCGGGTGCTCGGACATCAGTGGCGTGGAGCTTCGAGACAATCTCGGCTTGAGAGCAAGCTCGCCTCGGTCGACGTGTCGATGGCGGTGTCGGTAGAGGAGTACGTGGTGGTTGACCAGGAGTCACGTCTGGTGCTGGATGCGTTGTCGAAGCTTCGACGATCCGATCAGGAGGTCTTGCGTTTGTCGGTCTGGGAGGAACTCCCGCATCGAGAGATCGCAGAGGTTCTGGGCCTGAACACCGACGCGGTGAAGAAGAGGTTTTCCCGAGCCCGCACGAAGCTCGCCCAAGAACTCAATCGAATGGAAAAAGGTCACAGCAAATCCCCCGCTGTTCAGAAAGGAGGTGCCTGGTGATCACAGAAGACAAAGGTTTGACCATGCTCGCCGGAGCCAACCCGGTCCCGCAGCTTGATTTGATCGACGTTGACGTCGAAGCGGCCAAGTACCTCGCAACCCTTGAACAGAGGAGCAGCCAAGTGACACAACTCGACACCAAAACGCAAGACAACAGGGAAAAGAACAAGAAGAACGTTATGGCCTTTCTGGTGGCTGCTGCAGTCGTGATTGTGGCCGGTATCGGCTTCATGGTCCTGACCCCGGGCGACGAAGTTCTTGCGGCCGAAGACTTCGTTGGGATCTGGGTGACCAATAATTCGGATTTCAACACTCAATTCCGCGAGGACGGCACATACGCCGTATGGGATTTCCACTCCGAGCCGTTCAGCACCTTCTCGGATCTCCGGGAGCAGCAGTTGGTTACAAGCCCGGTCGAATCAGGTGAATGGGGCTTGGAGGGCACAGAGTTCACTTTCAACACCGACTTTTCGGTGAACGAAGAGTGCCAAGCGACCCGGGAGAGGCCGGGCCGCTACGAGGTCGAACTGCTCGTTGAT
>JAPUJM010000081.1 GCA_027296205.1 Actinomycetota bacterium | reverse complement strand
ACCGACGTGTCCGAGCTGGTCGAGGCGGTAGAGGCCAGTGTGGTCACCGTTACCCTCACTCAGCTCCGGCTCGACCAGCTGGGCGACGTCACCGAGGTACCCGTCGGCGTCGGTACCGGAGTGGTAATCGACGACGATGGCCACATCCTCACCAATGCCCATGTCGTCGTCGGCGCCCGCAGCGTCATCGTCGTCGGGCCGGACGGCCAACCCCGGACGGCTCAGGTCGTGGGCACCTGGGGAGCAGAACAGAACAATGACCTGGCACTGCTCCTGTTGGAGGAAACTTCTGGGCTTAAACCGATCGCGATGGGGTCGAGCCGTGACCTCAGGGTAGGCGATCCTGTTATCGCCATCGGCAACGCCCTCGGTCGCGGCCTCTCCGTCACGGTCGGCATCCTGTCCGCCAAGGGAAGGGATGTGGCAACGGATACGTCGTCGTTGGAGGGAGTGCTGCAGACCGATGCCGCTATAAACCCGGGCAACTCGGGCGGACCGCTGCTGAACGCCCGCGGCGAGTTGGTGGGCATCAACACGGCTGCTGCGCAGGGAGCTGAGAACATCGGGTTCGCCATCCCCATCGACCAGGCGTTGCCCTTCATCGGTTACGTGGTCGCCGAGGCCGGCCAGCCATTCATCGGGGTCGGCCTACGCACCATCACTCCCCAGCTGGCAGGACAATTCGGGCTACCGGTCGAGGAGGGGGCGGTGATCACCGAGGTCTTTGGAGGCGGTGCGGCGGCGGAGGCGGGATTGGCGGTGGGCGACATCGTCGTCGCGTCCGATGATGAGCCCATCTCCAGTCGGGACGACCTCTTGGAGCGAATCGACCAGGCGGGAGTCGGAGGCGAGTTGACGTTGACCCTCATGCGTCTGGTCCAGGACCGCTTCGAGACGGCCAAGCTCACCGTCGAGGTAGATGCCAGGTAGCGGAGACCAGACTGCAGGTTCCAGGGAGGCCGCGGTCGGCTGGTACAGCGATCCAGGAAATATCCCGGCGATCCAGTGATCGGAGGCTCGACCCCCACTGGCTCGCATGTCGTCGCGTGGTAGTCGTGCCATCCTGCCCAGTCCTGTACCTGATACACCCCTTCCTTCTCGAGTCCGACGCCGGACCGAGCGTGGTCGCTGTCTGCTCTGGTTGTTCGGAACCGCGTAGTTTCGACCGGCGTCAGGTGCTCAGTTTTCAAGCGCCGTCAACATCCGGGGCTAACCCGCAGCGGCACAGTCAGATCACTAGATGTGGAGCAGTAACGCCCGCTCCATCGACTGCGATAGAACGGCACCTCTAGGGCGTTGCGCCGAGCCTGATTAAGGCCCTCGTTGCCTTCGTTTTGAGAGTTGATTAGAGGTTGCCCAGTGCAGGTCGGTTCCTGGCCGATGAGGGGAAGGAACTGTATGACAACTATAGAATCTCCTCTTGTTCCGGCGCCCGAGAATGGCTCCCACTGAGCTGTGGAGTCCGAGCACCGGGGTTCTCCTCGCGACAGAACCCCGCCATACGCAGGGACTTCGTTCAGCGCGCCCGGCAGGACTTGAACCCACAACCTTCTGATCCGTAGTCAGACGCTCTATCCAGTTGAGCTACGAGCGCAGGCGAGACCGAAAGGATAACCAGCGAGTCTTTGCTCTCGGAAGTCCACCACAGTGAGGGTACGGTGCCGGGGCAGACAAAGGAGCCCGACCTGACACTCGGATCCATAGCCGATCGCTACTGGAAGACCTACGCCGAATACTCGCCGACGATTGCCACGGTACGAGGCGAGCACGGCTTCGATGACCTGCTACGTCGATTCGACGACGTGTGGTTGGACGATATGGGGTCTCGATTCCGCTCTCTCGCAAGTGAGGCGAGTCAAATCGATCAGACACTCCTCTCGACACAGGATCGGATATCGATACAGTTGCTGATCCACGAGTGCGGAGTATGGGACACCGACATTGAGCATCGGTTCTTGGTCGGTCCGGTCGACCCCTACCTCGGCCCACACACACGTCTCCTCTCGGATACCCGGGAGAATACGGTCGCCACGACAGACCAAGCCGACGCTCTTCTCGGGCGCTATTCGAAGATCGGTGACTACCTCAGGGACGCCCTGCGTTTCCATCGAGTGAACGCCGACAAAGGAATGACACCGGCCCAGGCTTCTCTCCACCGCGTCGTCGGCCAACTCGAGGGGTATCTCGCATCTGAGCTCTCCGACGACCCGTTCCTCCAGCTGAAACTCCCTGACGAGGCGGTCGCCGACTCGTGGATGGAGAAGGCGTCAGATTTGGTCAACATGGTGATCAAACCGGCTTTCAGTGAGTACAGGACAGGCCTTCTCGAGCATATTTTGCCCGTCGCCCGCCCCGACGACAAGTGCGGGCTGGTGTGGATGACCAACGGTGAGGAGATCTACTCGAGCCTCATCCACAAGTACACCCAGCTCGACAAGTCGGCTCAGGAGATTCACGACCTCGGCCTGAAGTGGGCTACCGAGATCAATGCTGCCGAGTGGGTGGAGATCGGACAGGCGGCGTTTGGCCTGAGAACGACGGAGGAGGTGTTCGAGCGACTCCACTCCGACCCGTCTCTCCGATTCACCTCCGAAGATGAGATGTTGGAGCATGCCCGGGCTGCGATCGATCGTGCCTGGAACGTGGTCGATGACTGGTTCGGCGTCCGCCCCGACACCCCCTGCACCGTGGTGCCAGTCCCGCCGGAACAGGCACCCGCCATGCCCCCGGCCTACTACATGCAGCCACCCATCGACGGATCACGGCCCGGCACCTACTTCCTCAACACATACAAGCCTGGAGAGCGGGACCTCTTCGAATATGAGTCGATTCACTTCCACGAGGCGATCCCCGGTCACCACTT
>JAPUJM010000080.1 GCA_027296205.1 Actinomycetota bacterium | reverse complement strand
GCGCCAACCGGGTCGAAGCTACAGACTCGACCCTCACCCTTCAAGAAGAATTTTGGATTGGGCTCGCTAAATTTCGCGATCTGGCTCCAACCGGTCAACCTCGAGATAGAGCCCGTCGACACCGATCACGGTGATCTCGTCCCCATCTGCGATGCCGGCTTCCCGGTGTGCGGTTGCGCGCCAACGGGCCCCGTTCACCTCGACCAACCCGTTGGGCTCGAACTCGGTGAGAGCCCGGCCGGTATGCCCAACCAGGGAGTCGCGGCCGATGGTCTGGGTCGATAGCCGCGCCCGCTGGACGGTCGGCATGGCCAGCAGGAAGAAGAAGAGCACCCCCAGCACCGAAGGCAAGACCAGCCACCACCTCGGATCTATCTGCCCTGCGCCGTCCACGAAGAACATCCCAGCGAGCTGGAGGAGGATCGCCCCGGTCACCGTCATCGCCAGAACTCCTCCTTTCTGATGGGCAACGGTGAGGACAGCCCAGCCCGTTATCGCCAGGGCCAGCGCCCACCAGCGCACGGGAAGGTTGACCACCCCCCAGCCTGCGAGGAGTAGCGAGATCGAAGCCACCCCGGCTGCCACGCCCGGGCCCAGGGCGAAGAACTCAAAGGTGACAATGCTGAGGCCGATGACCAGAAAGAAGAAGGCTGCCTCGGGGGTCACCGCCAGCCGGAAGAACCTCGTCCCCAGGCCCGGCTTGCGGAACGTGGTTGTCTTCAGTGTGACGCCATCTCCGAATTCCCTGATGGTGGAGACTGTGACCGGCCCATTGGCGGTGGTGAACGTCTCCCCGTCAAGATCCTGAAGATACTGCCGCAGTGTGGGCTGCAACGCGAGGCCGGTGTCCTCGGCAGGCAGCAGATCCCGAGGGCCGATGGTCTCTTGCCGGTCTTCGCCGAGGACGATCGGGTTGAAGTGACCGATCTCGGAACCGGGTGAAATCGCAGCCTCACTGGCGTCGACGGACATCAACGCCGCACCGCCGTAGGCAGCGGCCGGCGCCGGCCCGACCCATAGGGCAACCGGCAACGGGGGGCTTGACAACACGTCGACCAACTTGTCGTAGGCCTCACCGTCGAGGACCGCTTTCGAGTTGATCTGGAGTACAGCCAGGACCTGACCGTTGGTGGCGGCCAGCTCAATCGACTCCGTCATGAACTCGAGTGCGGACCTGTCGAGCGGTCCGCTGACATCGATGACGTCGATGCCACCACCCTCATCTTGGGCCAGGGCCACCACCGGGATGGCCAGGAAGAGGAGGAGAAGAGCTAGACGCCGCACGGCCCGCGAGGTTAGAGGTGGACCGCCGGTACCCGGTTTCGAGAGACCGAAGACCGTTTTGTGAAGATTCGCGCGGCAAATACCCGCGTAGATCTTCACAAAACGCTTGGGGCGAGGTGATTTGCCGGGGCTAACGTGGCCGCCCATGTCCAAAGTCCTCCTTGTCGCCGACGCCTCATGGGTGGCCAACGAAGTCAGGGCCGGGCTCTCCCTCGGTGAATGGGACATCGAGGAGATCAGCGACCCGCGACTGACAACGAGCCTCGTGAAGGAAAAGCGTCCCGACGCTGTCATCGTCGACATGCAGGTGGGCAGCATGGGCGGAATGGCCGTGATCCGCGACCTGAGAGGGGAGGTTGATGAAGCCGATCGTCCGCGGACAGTCCTACTGCTCGACCGATCGGCCGACGAATTCATCGCCCGGCGAGCCGGAGCCGATGCCTTCGTCCTGAAGCCGATCAACGCCTCAGCGTTGCGCACCGCTCTCCAGCACGGGCACCAGCCGTCTTCCGACACCAAGGAAGAGGAATAGGGAAAGTCGCCCTGAGACTTTCCGACGTCGGGTCGGCTTCAATCCGACTTGGTGTCGGGGCACCCTTTGGTTTCACTCCCCGCCCATGCGGTGCTGGAGCCTTCAATGCCAACCGATCTGATCCTCTATCCAGTCAGGATCGAGATCGCCGGCGATCCTCGCTGCCATTCCGGCAGGCTCGAGAACCGTCCTAACTTGTGGGTCACATGACCACCAATCTTCGACCGACCGGTGTCCTCCTGCTTCAGGTCGGGACACCCGAATCCACCAAAGTCTCCGACGTGCGCACCTACCTGAGAGAGTTTCTCTCCGACCCCAGGGTCCTGGACATGCCCGGCCCCGCTCGGGCTTTGCTTCTCAACGCGATCATCCTTCCTTTCCGCCCCCGTCGGTCAGCCAAGCAGTACGAGAAAATCTGGACCGAGAAAGGCTCGCCGTTGACCATCCACACCGATGCACTCACCTCGAGAGTCCAGGACATCCTCGGCAACGGTTATCGGGTGGTCTATGGGATGCGTTATCGGAATCCGCCGATTCGCCAGGCGGTCGATCAGCTGATCGCCGATGGTTGTGATCGCCTGGTTGTGCTCCCTCTTTTCCCCCAGTATGCGTCGGCAACGACAGGCTCCGCCCTCGAAGAAGCACTCGAAGTGATCAGTGCGCTCTGGAACCAGCCAAACGTCGTCACTATCGGAGCCTTCTTCGACGAGACGGGCTATATCCGTGCCGTGGCCGAGGTGGCCCGGCCCCATCTCGAAGCCTTTCCGCTCGATCACGTTCTACTCAGCTACCACGGTCTACCCGAGAAACATGTGAAGAAGAGCGACCAGACCGGTGAGTGGTGTCTGGCCAGCGAATCCTGCTGTGATCGCATCGCCACCGCCAACCGGTTTTGTTACCGGGCGCAGTGCTTCGCCACCACCCGTGGGGTAGCCGCCGAGCTCGGACTCGAGGCAGGCAAGTTCAGCACCACATTTCAGTCCCGTCTTGCCGGTCAGAAATGGATCGAGCCATACACCGATGTTGAGCTGCCCAAGCTCTACGAGTCCGGCGTGCGTCGCATCGCGGTGCTCGCCCCGTCGTTCACCGCGGATTGTCTGGAGACGTTGGAGGAGATCGGAATCCGGCTTCGGGCTCAGTGGAAGCAGCTCGGAGGGGTGGACTTCCTCATTGTTCCCTGTGTCAACGCCGAGCCGGTCTGGGCTTCAGCCGTTGCCGACATGGTGCGTAAGGCCAGCTGATCGTGTCAAGAACCCGCCCTGAGGAAAGGCAGCTCGCCTGGGCTGAGACCGATGGGTCGGCATGGCACGATGGGCAGAGTATCGGTGAGAGATGACTAGGTGAATCGGGCCCAAGTCGAGGATTCCTATCGACACTTGCAAGAACGGTTCTGTGAGGCCGTGGAGACAGTCGACGGGAGGTCCGCTTTCGGTTCGGACGCCTGGGAGCGCCCAGGTGGTGGTGGCGGGCTTACCCGGATACTCAGCGGAGAAGGTCACATCGAGAAGGCGGCCGTGAACGTTTCGGCTGTGGCGGGGGCGACCCCGGCCGGTCTCTCGGAGCGGATGGCGGTGGAAGGCAGCGAGTTCTACGCCACGGGGGTGTCGATCATCGTCCATCCCAGAAATCCACACGCACCCACATTTCACGCCAATCTCCGCTTCTTCGAGACCGACACGGGATCGGCGTGGTTCGGCGGGGGAGCCGATCTCACTCCCCACTACCTGTATGAGGATGA
>JAPUJM010000008.1 GCA_027296205.1 Actinomycetota bacterium | reverse complement strand
CGGGATCCTCTATCTGGGGTTGGGTGACGGCGGTGGTTCCAACGATCGTTTCAACAACGGACAGAATCCGGGCACACTCCTGGGCGGCCTCGTCTCGATTTCAGTGGACGGCGACCCCGATCCCACCCTGTTCAACTTCGGGTTGCGGAACCCGTGGCGGTTCTGGATCGATGACGATGTCATATACATCGCCGACGTCGGTCAGAACGCTTATGAGGAGGTGTCAGTCGTCGATCTTGCCCCCGACATCAACTTCGGCTGGCCCATCACAGAAGGATTGCATTGCTTCAGACCGTCTTCGGGATGTGACACCACCGGTCTGGCCCTCCCCATTGTCGAGGTGAGTCATGGCGATGCCGGGACCTGCTCTATCACCGGAGGCGTGGTGTACCGGGGAGAGGCGATCCCCGAGCTATATGGCGCCTATTTCTACTCGGACTACTGCGGAGGATATCTGCGCAGCTTCTATTTCGACGGTAACGGGACGAGAGACGAGACCGACTGGACAGAGCAGGTCGGTGTGCCCGGGCAGGTTGTCGGGTTTGGTGTCGACGGTGCAGGCGAGATGTATGTGGCGACCACCAACAGTCTTCTGAAACTGGTGGCGGTGCGGGGTTGATGTCCCGATAGGCTGCCTCTCGTGGCAACCATCTTCACGAAGATCATTGACGGGGAGATCCCCGCCACGTTTGTCTGGCGAGACGACGAGTGTGTCGCCTTCATGTCGATCAACCCTTTGCGTTCGGGCCACACCCTGGTCGTGCCCAGACGGGAAGTCGACCTTTGGACCGATTGCCCACCCGATCTCAGGAACCATCTATTTGAGGTCTCCTCGACGATCGGCAAGGCCATACAACGGGTCTACTCGCCGGAGAGGGTTGGACTCATCATCGCCGGGCTCGAGGTCCCTCATCTCCATATCCACCTTGTCCCCATCGATGTCGTTCGCGATCTCGACTTCGCCAATGCCGCCGCATCGGTCGATCGCGAGGAGTTGGACGAATCCGCCTTTTCGATACGCTCCGTCCTGACCAGCCAAGGAGCCTCGGGAGTCTCCGACTGACGTGGGGATCTTCCTGGGGGGCCTCACTTCTCTTCTCTACGGCGTCGGCGATTTCCTCGGGGGGGAGGGGGCAAAACGGGCACCGGCTGCTGCGATCGTCCTGTGGGCAGGTGTCGTCTCCTTCCCTCTGGTCTCGGCCATAGCTCTGATCAATGGTGGCTCGGCGTCAGGAACGGACCTCGCCATAGGCGCGGCAGCCGGAACTGCGGGTGCCCTCGGACTGGTGTTCCTGTTCACAGGGCTGGGGAAAGGTCGCGCCGCTGCAGTCGCTCCGGCGGCCGGTGCGGTTGCCGGGATTTTGCCGGTCGTCGTTGCGGTGGCGACCGGGGAACGTCCCTCGACCCTCGCCTGGCTGGGCGTGGGGCTGGCGATCCCTGCGATTCTCCTCAGCTCGTGGGTCGCCGATCCGGGCGACCTCCCGTGGGGAGGCTTCGGCTTTGGTGTCATCGCCGGTATTGGTTTTGGCGGGTATGCCGTCATCATCGATCGAACCAGCGCGACTTCGGAACTACTCCCGTTGATACCCGCACGCGCCGCCACGATGGTCGTGGTCCTGGTCGTGGCGCTGTTGGGCATGTGGAAGTTGACCGGGTTTGGCCAGGTGCCTCGTGGCATCGTCCTCGGGAATGGGTTTCTGGATGTCGCCGGCAACATCACCCTCCTGACGGGACTTCGTGTTGGCTCTCTGGCCCTCGTCGCAGTGTCTTCCTCGCTCTACCCGGTGGTGACGGTGGTGATGGCGAGGGTGGTGAATCATGAGCACCTGAGGGGTCGCCAGGTGGCCGGCATCGTCATCACGCTGGTCGCCCTGGCTGCGATTGCGCTTGGTTAGGAGCGGGCTCTAGTCACTGCCGACTACCAGCCAGGTGCCGAAGATGACGAAGGCCACACCGGCCAGCCGTCTCACGCCGAGGACGTTGGCCTCGGCGAACAAGCCGAGATGATCGATGACGGCGGCCAGAATCAGAGTTGCCCCGGTGAACAAGGTGAGCCCCGATCCGAGTCCAAGCCTGGACACGGTGATTCCGAGGGACGCCACGACAACCAGGCCCATCAGGCCGGCCGTGAGCACCCACCATGGAACTTCTCGAAGATCCGAGAGGCTGGCACCACCCATCGCCAACATCAGCAGCCCTACCGCCAGGCCGCCACCGGCGTAGGTGACGAAGGTCGAGGCGAGGGTTCCCGCCTTGTCTTGCATGATGCCGAGAAACTGGGATTGGAGCGCTCCGGCCAGACCCCCGGCAAGACCTACGAGAACGACGAAAAGCATGCTCATGGGTGGACATCCTTGCTGATGGAAGGCTCTCAGTCGCGGATCGTCTCGTTGCGGCCCAAATCTGTCGTCGACGACGTTTACTCTCGGTGGAGATGGAAAAGATGGTCGGAAGGGTCCTCGGGACCAAAGATGCAACACCCCTCGAGTTCTGGGTCGGCGTGGCCGCCGGAGAGTTCATCCAACTCGATGATGTCGTAGCGCTGGAGCGTGTCCTGCCGAGTGGCGAGGTCGTTCACATGTACGGCACCGTTGGTCAGGTGGTGGCCCGTCACGAGGGTGCGCGTTTTGACTCCGACGTGTTTCTCATCGAGGAAGGCATTCTTCCTGCGGAGGTCTCCGAGGCGGCTCACGTGACGGCAACCCGGTTCGAGCCGGAGGTGTTCGTGCCACCGAGACCGGGTCAGCCGGTTCGTATCGCCGAAGGTGACGAGCGCGAGCGCGCCCTCTTCTTCGACCAGATGGATCGCAGGTTCCCGGTCGGGATGACTCGAAACGGTGACCCCCTCTGGGTCAACTTCGAGTTCCTCAACGGTGCGCGTGGCGCCCACGTCAATATCTCCGGGATATCGGGTGTGGCGACCAAGACGAGCTATGCGACCTTTCTGCTGCACTCGCTGTTCACCTCGGGGGTGTTGGGCAAGGCCGCCGTCAACACCAAGGCACTGATCTTCAACGTCAAGGGGGAGGACCTGCTCCATCTCGACCGGGTCAATTCTCGTCTCGACGATGAAGCCCGCGTTCGATACACCAATCTCGAGCTTCCGTCGACGCCTTTCGAGTCGGTTTCCAGCTTCGCCCCGCCCCGCATCGACGACCCAAAGGCCACAGCCGACGTCGCGTCACGCTCCGACGTCACTTCCTTCTTCTGGAGCATCCACGAGTTCTGTTCCCAGGATCTCCTCCCCTTCCTGTTCGCGGATGCCGAGGACGATCGTGCTCAGTACACCACCGTGGTCTACAACGTCATGGCCCAGCTCCGCAAGATCGAGTCGAACGACAGCGGGGCTGTGGTCATCGACGGCGTGGCTGTGCGGACCTTCAGGGAATTGGCCGATCTCATCACCGACCGGGTCCAGTCCGAAGATCAGCGCCACCAGTGGGCCGGGCCGGCCATGGGCATCGGAACGATCAACGCATTCGTTCGGCGATTGCAGGGGTCGGTGCGTCATCTGGGCAGGCTGATCCGATCCGATGTCCCCGATCCCGAACGTCATCGCATCGATCGCGATCGGAGTCAGGTCACTGTGGTGGACCTGCACAACCTCAACGATCGGGCCAAGCGGTTTGTCGTCGGCGTCACCCTCAGAAGGGCCTTCGAGGAGAAGGAGAAAGCCGGTCAGAGTGAAGAGCTTCTCGTTGTCGTGCTCGACGAATTGAACAAGTACGCACCGCGTGAGGGAACCAGCCCGATCAAAGAGGTGCTGCTCGACATTGCGGAGAGAGGCCGGTCACTGGGGGTGATCCTGATCGGAGCCCAACAGACGGCTTCCGAGGTGGAACGACGGATCATCGCCAACTCCTCGATACGCGTGGTGGGTCGTCTCGACTCGGCCGAGGCAGCAAGAGAGGAATACGGGTATCTCCCTGCCGTTCATCGGCAGCGCGCCACGATCGTCAAGCCGGGAACGATGATTCTCAGCCAACCCCAGCTGCCGGTGCCACTGGTTCTCGAGTTCCCGTTTCCCGCGTGGGCCACCCGGGCCTCCGAGGCGGTCCCGGTGCTCGGCGATGGCGGGCCGGAAGACCCCTTCGAGGATCTTTAGTGGTATGCCGAATCTGTCACAACGCCGATCTACGATCGGTCCTGTGGCAGTCAAGATCCTCCACACCTCCGATTGGCATGTGGGCCGGCGCATCCGGGGCCGCGACCGGTCCGAGGAGCACCGGGCGGTTCTCGCCGAGCTGATCGAGATCGCCGCCTCCAGCCAGGTCGATCTGACCGTCGTCGCCGGGGATCTCTTCGATGCCTCGTCGCCAACGGCTCTCTCGGAAGAGATCGTCTGGAGGGCGTTGCTGGATCTGGCCGAAGTCTCACCGGTGGTGGTGGTCGCCGGCAATCACGACAGCGCTGCGCGTCTCGACGCGGTGGCGCCCCTTCTCGAGATGGGTCGTGTGGCAGTGGTGGGGGCCCCCCGCTCGCCCGAGGATGGCGGCACCGTCGAACTGGGGGAAATCGGGGTGAAGCTCGCGCTTCTGCCCTTCGTCTCACAGCGCGGGATCGTCAAGGCCGAGGAGATCATGACCTCCGACCCCGACCAGCATGCCGGCGTGTTCGAAGAACGGCTCCGAAGGATCATCGAGAAGTTGACCCGGGACATGACGACCGAGACGGTGAATGTCTTTGTGAGCCATCTCACTGTTTACGGAGCGTTGGCCGGGGGCGGGGAGCGTCAGGCTCATATCTTCGGATACGCGATTCCGTCAAGTCTGTTCCCGGGCCACCTTTCTTACGTCGCCCTTGGCCATCTGCATCGTCAGCAGAAGTTGCCACACTCCAGCGCCGTTTGGTACTCGGGCTCCCCGCTCCAGCTCGACTTTGGCGAAGTCGCAGACCAGAAGGGCGCCCTGCTCATCGAGGCCTCGCCCGGACTTCCCGCCAAAGTCACCGCCGTGCCGCTCCTGGCAGGACGTCGGCTCACCACGATTCGCGGGACCCTTGACGAAGTTCTGGCTCGTGCCGACGATGTGACCGACGCCTACGTGAAGGTCGAACTGGTCGAGAAGGCCAGGGTTGGGCTGGCCGACCAGGTTCGCGAGGCGATCCCCGACGCCGTTGAGGTGGTCCTCGAGTCGACAGATCCGGTGAGACGAGAATCGGAGCCGCGTCAGAAACTCAAGCCGACTGAGGCCTTTCACCGGTATCTCACCGAGAAAGGCGTCGAGGATTCCCGGGTGGAGTCTCTGTTTGCCGAACTCCTCGACGAGGCCGCGAGATGAGGAGGGGGACATGAGACCCCTTCGCATCCGAGCCGAAGGATTCTCCGCGTATCGATCTGCTGTCGAATTGGATTTGGAGGGCGTCGAGTTCTTCTCGCTCTCCGGACCCACCGGGTCGGGGAAATCAAGCCTCGTCGACGCCATGATCTTCGCTCTATTCGGACGTGTCCCTCGTCTCGGGGGCAACGCGGTGGGGCCGGCCATCTCGGCCGGTGCCGTGCGGGCCCGCGTCGCAGTCGACTTCGACGTCGGCGGGGTTGCCTACACAGCGGTGCGCATGGCGGAGAGAACCAAGTCAGGCGGAGCGACGGTCAAGGAAGCCCGGCTGCAGAGGGGTGACAAGGTGCTGGCAGACGGTGCCGACGATGTCACCCGCGAGGTGGAGAATCTTCTCAGCCTTCGCTTTGACGACTTCACCAAGACGGTCGTGCTGCCTCAGGGCGAGTTTGCCCGGTTCCTCACCTCGCCAAAAGCAGAGCGTCAATCGTTGCTGCGGAACCTGCTTGGCCTGGATGTCTATTCGATGGTTCGGTCTTTGGCCAAGACCCGGGAATCGGTGGCCGGGGATCGTGCCTCTGTAGCCCGACGTCAACTCGACGCAATCGAACTTCCCGATGAGGAGATTGTCGAGGAGCTCTCCAGACGTCTCAACGGCCTCGATGCGATAGCGAAGACGATCGTGGCGGATGAGAGGCGGTTGACTCGACTCGATTCTGATTGCGAGGCGGAGAGGAAAGAAGTAGAGCGCCTCGAAGGATCGCTGCTTCGACTCACCGAGATCGAGCCCCCTGACCGTATCGATGAGCTCGATCAACTGGCGGCGGGCGCAAGAGAGAGGCTTGCCGATGCCGAGAGCGCACTCGAGGAGGCGCGTGGGCGGAGCGGAGAGCTGGAGGCCAAGGTTGCTTCTCTGGCGTCAGTCGATGAGATCGAGGCTCACCGGAAGTCCCATGTCAGGCTGGGCGAGATCCTGGAGCGACTGGCTCGGCATGACCCTGAGAGCGCTCAGGCCCGGGTGACGGTTGCCGAGTCGGAAATGGCAACGGCCGGCAAGAACCTCGAGGAGATTCGCAGCCGTCTGGCCTCCAGTCGGGTATCCCACGCCGCCCATGCCCTGACCGCCACGCTGATCGTGGGAGAACCTTGCCCGGTGTGTGACCACGAGGTGCTGACGGTCCCCTCTCGTCCTTCGTCTTCAGAGGTGTCAGAGTTGGAGGCCGACGAGGTGAGCGCCGGCCGGGTTGTCAACGAGGCGCAAACGACTCTCGACGAGGCGAAGAAGACGCTGACCCAGATGGAGACCAGTTACTCGGTGCAAAAGACCCAGCACGACGAGTTGGCCGTCGAGATGAGGGCGGTCCCTTCCCTCGATGATCTTCGGCGCATGGAAGAGGAAGTAGCGGGATTGACCTCAGATCTCGCGTCCTGCCGCGACGACGTCGTGCGCCGGAAGGATGAACTCAACTTGGCGGGCTCGGCCCTGGAAGACCTGGCCGACTCGGTGCGACGGGTGGGCAAGGATCTCACCGCCGCACAATTGCGTGTAGCCGATCTGGTGCCGCCGGTTCCCGAGAGCGACGATGTGATCGTGCAGTGGAAAGAGCTCATGCTGTGGAGAGACGAGGTCGGTCAGAGGCTGACGGCCGAGAGAGCCGGCGCGGAGGTCAGAGTGAAAGAGGCCAAGGCCCGGGCTTTGGCCGCCAGAGACGGTCTGGCGGCCAAATTGGCGAACGTTGATGTGCCGGCAGTCGAGCCGTTCGCTGTCCAGGTCGCCTCCGAACTGGAGGTGGCCCGTCAGAAGACGGCCGCCCTTGAAAAGGCACGCCGGGACGCGACGGAATTTGCCAAGGTGTCCCATGTCTCGGAGTCTGAGCAAGAGGTGGCCGCTGGTCTCGCCAATCACCTGAGAGCAAACGGCTTCGAGAGGTGGTTGATGGTTGGAGCCATGGCTGACCTGGTCGCCGGGGCGAACGACCTCCTTTCCCAGTTGTCGGATGGTGGCTACTCGCTCAATTCCGACGATGAAGGCACCTTCTCGATTGTCGACCACCGCAATGCCAACGAGACCCGAAGCGTGTCCACGCTCTCCGGCGGTGAGACATTTCTCGTCTCTCTCGCTCTTGCGCTTTCCCTGGCCGAGACGCTGGCCGCGGCGGGTGGCGCTGACCTCGACGCCATCATCCTCGACGAGGGATTCGGCACACTCGACGATGAGTCGTTGGACACGGTTGCCTCTGTTCTCGAGGATCTGGCCGGCAGGGGACTGGTGGTCGGCGTGATTACCCACGTCAAGGAGCTGGCATCACGGGCACCTGTCCGCTTCGTGGTGTCCTCCGAACCAGCCGGGTCGAAGGTGGTGAGGGTCTCGTGAGGTTCACCGTTGAAGCATGGGACTCCGACTACGGGGCACCCATCGAGCAGGAACTCGAGGACGCCTCCCCGAACGTCGACCCATCGGTCGAGGTTCCGATAGAAGGCTGGCGTCCCCTGTTGCCGGAGATCGACCCTGTGGACGACGTTCTCTTCATTGATGGTGTTCGCAGAGTGGACGCCACTCTCTGGATCGAGCAACCGCCGGACTTCCCGGGATTTGCCCTGGCAGCCACATATGCCGCGGGTGCCGTGCGTTGCAACGCCCGAGCCACACTCGAGGTCGCAGAGGTGGAGAGGGGGCTCTTCACTTCGGCTCCCGCCGCCGACATCGACACCGGCGTTGGGACCTATGAGGTAAAGGCGACCAAGGGGACCACTTCCGAGGAGCTCTGGCTCGGCATCCAACAGCGCATGGGAGATCTCGAGGCGATCGCTGCTCGCAAGGCCGGAGCTGCCGAACTGCTGGTTGTTGACGGACCGCTTTCCCACGCCAGGGACCTGGACAACGCCGTTGGTTACGTCAAGACCCAGAAGGTTCAATATCTGCCAATGGAGCTGC
Source organism: Actinomycetota bacterium (assembly GCA_027296205.1). Classification (GTDB taxonomy): domain Bacteria; phylum Actinomycetota; class Acidimicrobiia; order Spongiisociales; family ZC4RG35; genus SZUA-217. The sequence continues at coordinate 794 of JAPUJM010000008.1, read as the reverse complement.
GCTCGGTTCTGACAGAGCTACCAGCCGGATACCGCACGCCGCTGTTTCTCACCACGACATCCTGGAGCCGCTTCTCCTGGTATCTCCGATTGGCCAATCACGAAGGGCCGGCCGGTGGGCTGGTTCGCTGCGAGATAGACGCCGACAAGCCGGTGGCGGATGCCGCACGCATTGCGACTCGTGTCAGCGCCACTCTTCCCCGTTTTGCCTCAGCGAGGCACAAAGACCCGCGTGCACCACAGAATCTCTATCCGATCGGCGGCCTGGAGCGTGAGCTTCGCCATCGTCTCGGCGACAAGGAGCTGGCGATGCGTGCTCTCCGAAGTGCATCCCGGCCCGGAGCCTGAACGCCGGTGGCGGAGGTCCTAGACCTCCCGCCGTGACGCCAGCAGGGCCCCGACGATCACCAGGACGACACCGATGACGGCTACCGGAGCAACGATCTCGTCGCGGAAAACGACTCCGAGAATCAGGGCCACCACCGGAATTGCGTATGTGATAAAAGCGGATCGCGTAGGGCCGACACGTCCCGAAAGGGTGCCCATGAGAACGAACGCCACTCCGGTTCCCAGAACCCCAACCGCCAGCAACGCCAGCAGCGATGGCCACGCGAACGAGGATTGTGTCAGTCCATAGATTCCGAACGGGGTCACTGCGGCCGCGGCGACCCATTGGGCTCGAGCGATGACGGGGAGCGATCCGTAACGCTGCTGAAGCGGGGCAACCATGTTGAGAGCAACGGCGTAAGCAACTGTGGCCACCAAGACCATGATCACGCCGATGGTCGCCGTCGT
>JAPUJM010000079.1 GCA_027296205.1 Actinomycetota bacterium | reverse complement strand
TCAAAACCTTGCCCGGCGGCAGATGCGGCGAACTCGATGGCCTCATCAGGTGTCTTGTGAGCGGAAAGGACCCTGATGTCGTGGTCGATGCCGAAATCCTGCAGCATTTCGCCGGCCTTCTCCATGACTGGACGGTCGGATCCCGATCCCATCACGATGGCGACTTTGTGACTCATGGCGGGAAACGGTAACCGTCGGCGATGTCGGTTCGGTACTGCGCTCCACGCCAGGCCACGGTCTCGGCCGCGGCGTATGCCTTCGCCCTCGCCTCTCCGACCGTCGCCCCGGTACCCACCAGGTTGAGAACCCGGCCACCGTTCACCAGGAGTCTTCTGCCGTCTCGTTTCGTTCCGGCGTGAAACACGATCACGTCGTCGGAAACGCGATCAAGCCCCTTGATGACAGCCCCGTTCTCCGGTGCAGTCGGGTAACCCTTCGCGGCGAGGACAACGCTCACCGTGGCCATGTCCGACCACTCCGGCGAGGCACCCTCCAGCACATCTACGAGATCACTCGTCATACGAGGGAGAATTGCCTGGCATTCCGGGTCGCCGAGTCTCACGTTGAACTCGAGCACCCTGGGACCAGCGTCGGTCAGCACCAGCCCGGCGTAGAGAAAGCCGGTGAAAGGGTTGTCGTCGACCCTCATCTGTTCCAGTGTCGGGTCGATGACATCGGTCATCACATTGGTGATGAGATCTTCGGGAAGGTCATCCACCGGCGAGTAGGCACCCATCCCACCTGTGTTCGGTCCGTCGTCTCCTTCGAACAGACGCTTGTAATCCCGCGCCGGCTCCAGGGGAACGGCGCCACTTTCGGTGCACACCGCAAAGACACTCACTTCCGGCCCGTCGAGGTACTCCTCGATCATCACCGAGGCGCCGGCGTCGCCGAATCCACCCTCCAGGCAGTGGTCGACCCACGATTCGGCATCGGTGCGGGATTCGGTGACCAGGACCCCTTTGCCTGCGGCCAGACCATCTGCCTTGATCACATAGGGGCCCTCGGTCGAAGACAGGTGATCGACCGCGCTCTGACGATCCGTGAATGTCTCCGATGTTCCGGTGGGAACGCCGGCCCGGTTCATCACATCCTTGGCAAACGATTTGGAAGACTCGAGACGTGCGGCCGATCGGGTGGGTCCGAACACGGGGATCCCCAGTGACGTGGCTGCATCGGCGACCCCGGCGGCCAGGGGCGCCTCCGGTCCGACGATTACGAGGTCGACCCGGTGGACACGAGCCATGGCGGCGATCGCTCCCACGTCGCCGACGTCGATGCCCTCGACCGTCGGACCCAACTTGGCCAGGCCAGGGTTGCCGGGGAGAGAGATCAACTCGTTGACACGGGAAGACTGGGCCAGCTTCCAACCGATCGAGTGCTCCCGGCCACCACTGCCGACCAGGAGGACCCTCATGAGATCTCGATCAGCTGAGACCGTTCCGGGCCGACGGAGACCCAGCCGACAGGCACCCCGACGACCTCCTCGACATATTCGACGTAGGCCTGCGCCTCCTCGGGCAGGTCACCGTACTCACGGACCCCGGTGATGTCCTCTTTCCATCCGGCCATCTCGACATATTCCGGCTCACAGTGATAGAGCACCGATTGTTGGGTGGGAAACTCGTGGTGACGCTCACCGTGCCACCGATAGCTGGTGGCCGCCTTGATGGTGTCGAAGGCAGACAGGATGTCCATTTTGGTGAGAAACAGTTTGGTGAGGCTGTTGACTCGTGCCGCGTAGCGGAGAGCGAGAAGGTCGAGCCATCCGCAGCGTCGTCGGCGCCCGGTGACCGTCCCGTACTCGCCTCCGAGTTCGATCATCGTCTCGCCAACCTCGTCATGGAGCTCTGTCGGGAAAGGCCCCGTACCCACTCGGGAGATATAGGCCTTGGCCACTCCCACGATCTCGTCGATCGCCTTCGGGCCAACACCCGAACCGACCAGCGCTCCTCCGGCCGTGGGGTTGGAGGATGTGACGAACGGGTAGGTGCCATGGTCGACGTCGAGCAACGTCCCCTGCGCACCCTCGAACAAGACTTCACTGCCGTCGTTGATGGCGTTCCAGAGAAGGAGCGAGGTATCCGTGACATGTGGTCGCAGACGTTCTGCATACCCGAGGTACTCGTCGGCGATCTCGGTGGCATCCATCGGGAGGGTGTTGTAGACCCGGGGGAGAATCTTGTTCTTGTCCTCGAGGGCAGCCTCCAGCTTTTCGGTGAAGATCCCCGGATCGAACAGGTCCTGGACCCTGATCCCCACCCTGGAGTACTTGTCTGTGTAGGCGGGGCCGATGCCCTTCCTGGTGGTCCCGATCTGATTCTTTCCAAGGTACCGCTCGATGGCGGCATCGAGTTTGCGGTGATAAGGCATGATCAGATGAGCGTTCGACGACAGCCGCACCCGTGACGGATCGAGACCCCTTCCCATCACCATCTCCATCTCGTCGAGCAGGACCTTCGGGTCGATAACCGTGCCCGAAGCGATGACCGGAACGCAACTCGGGTAGAGGATCCCGGAGGGGATCAGGGAGAGGGCGAGCTTCTGGTCTCCGACGACGATGGTGTGTCCGGCGTTGTTGCCACCTTGGAACCGGACTACGTAATCGGCCTTTTCGGAGAAGTAGTCGACGACCCGGCCCTTGCCCTCGTCACCCCACTGGGTGCCCAAGACGATGGTGGCTGGCATGACGTGGCGCGACGGTAGTCATGCTCGGAAACAGAGTGTTCACACTTCGGCAACCGACCGGCAACGCACCGTATATAGAAAGTCCCGGTCCACGATCGTCAATCGACCCCGAGAGGAGAAATCGTGACTGAGACGGCTGCCGACGTCCTGTCCCTTGTAGCTGATGAGGGATATGAGTTCATCGACCTTCGATTCTGTGACCTGCCTGGTCAGGTCCAGCACTTCACCGTTCCCGCCCGGGAACTGACGGAGGGCTCCTTCGAGGCCGGCTTTGGCTTCGATGGCTCCTCAATCCGTGGTTTCCAGGACATCCAGGAGTCGGACATGCTGCTGATTCCGGACCCTTCCACGACGATCGACGATCAGTTCCGATCGCGGAAGACGCTGATCATCTATTGCTTCGTCAACGACCCGATCACCGGGGCGCCCTACGACAAAGACCCCCGCTATGTGGCCAAGAAGGCCGAGGACTATCTGGTCAGCACGGGTCTTGCCGACACTTCGTTCTGGGGGCCCGAGGCCGAGTTTTACATCTTTGACGATATCCGCTTCGGTCAGAATCAGAACTCCGGCTACTACTTCATCGAGTCCATCGAGGGCGCGTGGAACTCTGGAGAATTCGAAGAGGGCGGGAACCTTGGTTACAAGCCCCGCTACAAGGAGGGCTACTTTCCGGTCCCGCCCACCGACCACTTCCAGGACCTTCGCTCGGAAATGACGGCCAAACTCGAGGAGGTGGGTATCCAGGTCGAGGTCCAGCACCACGAGGTTGGGACTGCCGGGCAGGCGGAGATCGATATGCGTTACGACACGCTGTTGAGGACGGCAGACAACGT
>JAPUJM010000078.1 GCA_027296205.1 Actinomycetota bacterium | reverse complement strand
GATGATCCAGGCCGTCATGAACCCTCCATACGAACCACCCATGAGCCCCATGCGCGCTGAGTCCAGTCTCGGGAACCTGTCGAGTGAGGCTTCGACCGTCGCCCGAATGTCTTCGAGGTCGACCTTCCCCCAACCCTCTCCGACAACGGAGCGGGTGAATTCGCCGCCCCGACCTGACGAGCCTCGCGGGTTGCAGGCAACCACTCCGTATCCGGCCCCCGCGTAGACCTGGAACTCATCGAAGAAGCCAAATCCGAATTGGGATGCCGGCCCTCCATGAATGTTCAACAGCAGCGGCGCCGGCTCATCGCCATCGGGGAGATAAACCCAGACATCGACCTCCCCGTCTCCGGATTCGACCTGGAAGTGCTCAGGTTCGACAAACCCCAAGTCCATGCTGTTGAGACTCGACAGCTGTTGCTCTGTCCCGTTGACAATCGAGTAAAGCTCGCCTGGCGAATCCCATCTCGACGCGGTGAAGACGAGACGCCCGTGCTGTATGTCGAATCCGGTGACGATCCGCTGTCCCCCGGCAGCAGTCTCGATGGAGCCATCGGATGACACTTTGATCACACCGAAGGTCCCCGAGTCCTCCCAACCGATCACGGCGTTATCCCCATCCCAAACCACCGCAGCCGGGCCCGCCGCCAGTGACACCGAGCTTCGATCGAGTTGCCCGGTCAGGTCGGTGAGAGACCCGTCTGGCTCTCGACGATAGAGATAGGCTTCGACCGGATAGGCAGCTTGGACATTGCCGAGCAAGTGAAGAGTTCCGTCGGGTCGATAAGACACCGAATTCCAGAACCCCCTCGCGGCAGCTCTCGAAACGTCACCACTCTCAACATCCACCTCAAAGACGTCGTTGCCCGAAACCAGGCCTCTGCCCGGGTCACGATCCGAGATGAAGGCCAATTTGCCACCGTCAGGGGACCAAGCCGGCGACTCCTCGTCGTGGTCTCCCGGGGTGAGACACCTCGGTTCGGATTGGCTTGTGGGGTCGACAAGCCAGAGGTGACGCTTTCGGTCGTGGATCGAGCCACGACCGTCGAAGCGATAGGGAACCGACCTGATCCGACGTGGGCGCCGCTCCCGCTCCTCGTCGTCGAGATCGGTCCATTCCTCGGTCGAGGTGACGGCGACAACCACGAGGGTCGATCCGTCCGGCGACCACTCGAAGGCCTCCACTCCGTGGACGAATTCGGTGATGACTCTTATCTCGCCGCCATCGAGTGGCAAAATCGCCAGCTGTGACCCGGAGTCATCCGTCTTGCGAATGAAGGCGAGACTCGATCCGTCGGGCGACCATCTCGGCGTCTTGTCGTCAGGACCATTGGTGAGGACACGTGCACCGGTGTCGTCGGCAAGCCAGATCCGACTGTCGTTGCGGTCTGCCTCGATATCCGGTCTCGACACGACGAATGCGACCCGTCCATCGTCTGGTGAGATTCGCGGGTCGGAGGGGATGCTGAGATTTGTCAGGTCATCGGGTGTCATTTGGCTCCTGGGCAGGACACTAGGAGCGAAACATACCTGGGCCTGCTCGTGGCTTGCCTCGATGGGGCGGTACTCTTTCGGGTTCCATGTCTGGAGCCCCTTTTCGCAATATTGCTTTGATCGCGCACGTCGACCACGGCAAGACCACTCTCGTCGACGCCATGCTCGGTGCCACCGGAGTGTTCTCATCGCACGAGATTCGGATCGACAGGGTCATGGACTCCAACGATCAGGAGCGCGAGCGTGGCATCACCATCCTCGCCAAGGCGGCTTCCGTCGAGTGGAAGGGAACCAAGATCAACCTCGTCGACACGCCGGGACATGCCGACTTCGCCGGTGAGGTCGAGCGGGCGCTGGCACTGGTAGATGGGGTGCTTCTTCTCGTCGACGCCGCAGAAGGGCCGATGCCCCAGACGAGATACGTTCTGTCAAAGGCTCTGGCGCTTCACCTGCCTGCGGTCCTCGTCATCAACAAGGTCGACCGCCCTGACGCCAGAATCGATCAAGTGGTTGATGACGTGTATCAGTTGTTCTTCGATCTCGACGCATCAGATGAGCACATTGAGTTCGCGGTCATCTCCAGTGTGGCCCGCGAGGGGAGGGCGATGTCGGGTATCGGCATCCCCGACGCCGACGCCGATCTCAGCCCGCTGCTGGACGCCATCGTCGACACGATCCCGAGCCCTGCCGGGGATCCCAGCGCTCCTCTCCAAGCCCTCGTCACCAACCTCGACGCTTCCGACTACCTGGGTCGTCTGGCGATCGGCCGCGTCGTGGAAGGCACGCTCCGAAGCGGAGAGCAGGTTGCCCTGTGTCACTCCAACGCCGAGGAGTCTCCGCTGCGGCGCCGTCTCACCCACCTGATGGGTTTTGCCGGGTTAGGCCGAGACGAGGTCGACGAAAGAATCGCCGGCGACCTCTTTATCGTCGCCGGGTTTCCTGAAGTGGAGATCGGTGACACTCTCGCCGACCCGTCGGACCCTCAGCCCCTGCCCCGGCTACAGGTTGATGAGCCGGTGCTTCGGATGACGTTTGGCGTCAACACCTCGCCGTTGTCGGGGCGTTCAGGCAAGTTCCTCACGTCACGTCAGCTTCGAGAGCGGCTCGACCGCGAGGTTCTGGGCAACGTGTCCATCCGTATCGGCAACACAGCGTCGCCCGAGGTAACAGAGGTGGCCGGTCGAGGTGAGCTCCAGCTAGCTGTCCTGATCGAGACCATGCGTCGGGAGGGCTACGAGATGCAGGTGAGCCGACCGCAGGTGATCATTCGTGAGGTCGATGGGAAGCCGCACGAACCGCTGGAACGCGCTGTCGTCGATGTGCCCGATGAGCACGTCGGCACCGTGACCCAGGCCATTGCCCCACGTAAGGGCAAGGTCACCGATCTCCGGCCGGGGGATACCGGGAGAACCGTGGTGACCCTGGAAGCCCCTTCACGAGGACTGCTCGGGTTTCGATCGTTGCTGATGACAGCCACCCGGGGCACCGCGCTCGTCCATCAGCATCAAGCCGGATGGATTCCGTGGGTGGGGGAACTGCCGCATCGCGCCGGTGGCGCTATGACAGCCGACCGAATCGGATCGGCAACCGGATATGCCCTCGACAACCTTCAGAAACGTGGCGAGCTGTTCGTCGAGCCTGGTGTCGAGTTGTACGAGGGGATGATCATCGGTGAGGCCTCCCGACCCGAGGAGATGGTGGTCAACGCGACCAAGGCCAAACAGCTCACCAATATTCGCACCCACGCCTCCGACGATGCCATCAAGCTGAAGCCGGCACGCCGGCTTACCCTCGAATTGGCGATCGAGTGGATAGCGGACGACGAACTGGTCGAGATCACCCCCGACGCGATACGGGTGAGAAAGCGTTACCTGGCCGAGAACGAACGGCGAAAGCACCACAAGAAGTAGCCGTTCCGCGTATTTCGCGGCGACCGGACGTAATCGGCGTTCACGGCGTCTTTGGTGGCTAGCCGGACTATCCGACAGACCGGCGTAGGGTTGGTTTGCGCTACACGATGCAGGAGGAGACAAGCAAATGCCGAAGTTCATGATGGTCTACAAGGGCGATGCCACCGATATGGCCGATATGTCAGAGGAAGAGGCCAGCGCCGTCACGGCGAAATGGGGCGTGTGGATGGAGAAAGTGGGTCCGGCGCTCACCGACTTGGGAACTCCTTTTGGCCCGGGCACTTCTGTGGTTGATGACGGGTCATCCGGAAGCGCCGTCTCGCTCACCGGGTATTCGATCGTCGAAGCCACCGATATGGCAGCAGCCCGCGGTCTGGCCGATGGCCATCCGTATCTCAGCGATGGCGACGGCGACTATGCAATCGACATATACGAATTGATGCCGGTTCCGGTTTAGAGCAGATCCCCTATCGAC